>CAZNOV010000099.1:0-5442 GCA_964574725.1 uncultured Nitrososphaera sp.
GCTCACCACCGCCTCGTTGAGCGTGATCTTTGGGGCTGGCGGAGGTCCTCCGCCGAAAGGCCCCTCGTTCTCTTGCTGAGCACTTGTCACAAAAAGAACATTCGGGGCAAGCTTGCTGAACTGTTCATCAATAAACGCTCCAAATCCGGCCCCAAGCCCATTCAGGGCAACCATAAGGCTGCTGCCGACGACAACCATCAAGACTGTGAGCGCTGTCCTGAGCTTCCTTGCCCTGAGGGCATCAAATGAAAGCGCAAAGATCTGCACTACATTCATTTGCGATCTTCATGCCTCTTCTCCAAGCGCTGGTGGCTATCAAGAAGCGATTCAATGTCATCCTGCTTTTTTTCTGCTATCGAACGCCTGAGCGCGTTCTTTTTCTTCCTCCTGACAAGGACCGCGGCAGCTATTGCTGCAGCAACTGCCACTCCAATCCCTACCGGTATTCCCATGCCCATGTCGAATGCGCCAGGTTCTTCGGCAGGCTGCTCGGGGACAAAAGCTACTTCAGAGTTGACGTCAACGGTGTGTAGCTGACGCAGGTCGTCCTTGTATGATACCTTGAGTGACACCGGGTACGTTCCCGCACTCGCGCTTCCAACGTCAACAGGTATGCTGAATGGAAGGGGCGAATTCTCCTCCAGGTCGCCTAGGTATTGCGACGGCGGCAGGCTGCTGATGAGGCCGTCGGCGCTGACAATTTCGATTGTGGAAAAGAGCGCAAGAGTGTTGCCCTCATTCAGCAGGCTTCCAACAGCGTTGGGCGTGCCGCCGATGTAGGTTAGTTCAATGTCATAGGCTGTTACAATGATCTCACCCGCGACGTATGTTCCGAGTGTAAACGCTTCAGTATCTGACTCTCCGTTCGACGAGTATTCGACCGTTACATCAAATGAAGCGGGGTTCCCGATCAGCGAAGTGGCTGCAAAGACTTTTGTTGCCAGACTCACCTGCGATTCTTCTTCAATTCCCTGAATGGTCCATTTTGAATCCCCAAGTATTTTTAGGGATTCTGTAGGAGACTCCATCGTAACGACGACGTTGCTTATCGGCGATGTCCCCCTGTTTGCTACGATAAATGCGAAATCTTCGATCTTGCCGGCGGCGATCTGGCTACTAGGCTCATTCTCATCGCTGCCCGGCCCTCTATTCACCGCCAAGATGGGCTCCCCTGTTATCCTGAACGGCACGCTGATCTCTGCGGTTCTTGGCGTCCCTGTTTCAAAGACCCTCGAATATTCTACCCGCAAATTCGCAGAATATTCTCCAACGGCAGCAGTGTCCAGCACGTCCACGTCAAAGAATAGCACAAATGGGTTACCCACTTTTGCGATCTGGTTGAAGGTGGCGACTGCGGGGCCACCTGACGCCTTGCCAGTTGCCTTGAAGTCTACCGGAAGCGATAGAAAACCGGTGATTCCCGCGATGTCCGAAGGGCCTCTGTTTATCAGGACGACCGCGAGGGTTGAGGCGCCATTCCCTGGACCGACGTCTTCTTCCGCGCCGGTCTGGTTAAAGGCGGATCCGGATGTCCAGAATGAATCCAGAAATGCCGGCCCGCTCTGGGTAGCCTCAATGATTTCCTCCTTGGTTGGACCTCGCTCTTGAGCATAAACGCTTGCAGGGATCACCAGCAGGCTTGTGAGCAGTACGAAAACTAGTGTTACACGCATCACCAGCGGAACGCAACCTCCTTTTCCACCATGCCGTCGCGGATAAAGATCGCCCGGTCAGTGGCCTGCGCAAGCTCAGGGTTATGGGTCACCATTATTATCGTCCGCCTGAACTTGCTCGAAAGCATCTTGAGCAAATCGAACACTTCCTGGCCGGTCTTTGTGTCAAGATTTCCGGTAGGCTCGTCCGCCAGAATGATTGCCGGGTCGTTCATCAGCGCCCTTGCAATCGCGACCCTCTGCTGCTGGCCCCCGCTGAGATTCGATGGCTTCTCGTTAGCCTTGTCGCCTATTCCCAGAACTTCGAGGATTTTGGTCGCCCTTCTGTCCCTTTCCTCGCCGTTCATCCCGGAGACAATCGACGGAAGCATCACGTTCTTCATGACAGTCGTCCTGTTTATCAGGTTGTACGACTGAAAAATGAACCCTATTAGGTAGTTCCTCATTGTTGCAAGTTCAGAGTCGCTCATCGAGAAGACATCGACACCACGAATCGATACACTGCCGGAGGTAGGCCTGTCAAGGGCTCCAATCAAATGCAGAAGAGTGGATTTGCCGCTGCCAGACGGGCCGACAATAGAAACGAATTCTCCTTTTCTAACAGTTAGGTTTATACCGCGCAGCGCCGCAACAGTGCCAGCTGTCGACTCGAATACCTTGACAAGGTTTTCGACCTTCAGTACGACAGAGTCGTCGCCTCCGAGCCGATCCCGAGTTTCCAACGCACCTGTTTCTTTGGCTTTCAAATATTTATAGAAATTGATGTCCGCCTAATAAACATAACTGACTGGTCAGTCATTTTTTTCTTACCGCCGCCACGCAGGCAAAAATAAATATTCTTCTCTTACATCCACCGCTGATCGTGCCTGTTGATCCTGTGTGTGGGATTGAGATGGATCAGGAACTCGCCGTGACCCACGATCACCGAGGTAAGACGTACTACTTTTGCTGCGAAGGTTGCAAAAGGATTTTTGTGAAAAAGCCTGGCAAATATTCAAAGTAACCTTACAGGTGTGACCGGAAATGCACCGCACGTTCTGCAATACCTGCCGGCAGGCTCCATGCAGGCCCGACATTCTGGACATCGCAGCTCGCATGCTTGCTCCTTTGGTGGTGGGTTGTAGCTTCTGAATAGCGCGTAATAATGCAGATGCTCCTTGCTCCTCAGTCTGACTCCCTCTTCCTGCGCTGCTGTCGCTTTTCTTGCGAAAACTGGATCCTCTATGTTCCTGTCAAGATAATGATGGAAATTGTCTGTTGCAGCGCCTTGCTCCTGAGCAAGCTTTGGCCTCCACGCGATTTTGGCACCAAGCTCGGGCTCGTAGCACTCCCTCAAAATGAACTTGCCCATTTTCATTCCGCCGTGCTCGCCTACCTTCTTGTGT
Source organism: uncultured Nitrososphaera sp. (assembly GCA_964574725.1). GTDB lineage: Archaea > Thermoproteota > Nitrososphaeria > Nitrososphaerales > Nitrososphaeraceae > Nitrososphaera. Next base: position 3,059 of record CAZNOV010000099.1, read on the forward strand.
ATTGCAAGCGACTTTGCGAACTTGACAAACTTCTCATCGAGAAACGGAGCTCTGACATCAATGCCTAGATGTTTTGCCAATTTCATAGATGAAAAGTGCATGACCTCCCAGAGCCTGCGCAATTCTGAGTCCAGTTTTGCGAGATCCGAATAGTAGCGGGAAAGGTAATTGTACCCAGCAAAAAGCTCGTCGGCGCCGTCGCCTGTCATGACCGAGGAATAGCCATCATTTTTCGCCCGCAGCATGCCGGCTAGGGCAACTGAGGCGTTGCGGATTTCCGTGGGATCGAACGTCTTTAAGATTTGAACGACCTCCTCGACTATCTCGAGCATTCTGGCATCATCGAGAGCAACCGTCACATGACTCTTGCAATATTTTTTTGCAACATCTGCAGCAAATGGGGTATCAAGAGCATCAGTCCCGTAGGCCGCGGTGATGCAGCATTTTGGGTGAAGGATGCTTGCGAGTATGCTGCTGTCGAGCCCACCTGAAAGCAAGAGAACCTCTGAACGATTCCTCATCACGCTTGACGACAGCATCCGAACAAGCTCAGTGCATTCTCCTGGCATCACAATGAATCTGGCAGCCCGCTAACTATTCTTCTTTGCCGTCTGCTGGCGGAGCCTCGCAAAATTCCGTGAGGACTCCGTTGAGCGACTTGGGGTGGATGAAAGTGATCCTGCGGCCGTACGATCCGGTACGCAGTTCGCCGAGCATCCTCATGCCATTCGACGAAGCCCTCGCTACGTCCTTTTCGATATCGTCCGCGGTAATAGCAATGTGATGGATCCCTTCGCCACGGTCCTTTAGAAAACCGGATATCGGACTATCTGGGGAGGTCGGTTCCATGAGCTCCAGCCTAGTATCTTCGAGCATCAGCATCGCGACCTTTACCTTTTCGCTCGGAACATCTTCTATTTCAACCTCGTCAATGTTCAGAATTTTCTGATAATTCTTGAGCGCTTCCTGCACATTGTTCACCGCTATGGCGATGTGGTCTACCCTCATTGCCCATTGTATTTGAGCATTGTCAGTTTATTTAATTTAGTGTTAGGACTCACGTTTTTCAGATTGGGACTCATTCCCTCCGCGGCGGTTCCAGCCATGATCATTTTTGCATCAGAATTTTCAATGATGTGAACGCCATGATGACCCCCTCCCCCAAGGGTGCTGGCGTAGTTATATGCCAGGAACAGTTCAATGTCATCGCCTGCGGGGCTACCATATTTCTTGGCTCTTTGCCCCAACTCGCTCTGCAGGCGCTTCCCCCTTTACGATGCCCATCAACACTGCACCGTGTACCCTGAAAAACTCAAGCGGCAATCATCGTTGAAATGGAAAAATGATGATGTCACCCGCTGCAACCCTATCTCGACAATTGCCGAGCGTTCCTTCAAATGGGAACACAATCAAATGAGATGGAGCTTGATTCTATGCTAGAAATGCATATTGTTTTTTAGACAAAAAGCACTGGCAGTATCTCATGAGTAAGAATGTTTTAGGCAAGTCTTCTGTGGCGCTAGCGTCGGCACTTGCGTTGATTCTAGTATCATCAATATTCACTTACGCGTACGCTTATTCGCCATCGGGCTGGGGTCAGCTTGGAATTGATTCCGCAAGCAGGAGCCCCGCTAGTGGTAATTTTGGACAAACTGCGCAAGAAATAGGTCTGATTGCTTTCTCCGATGACGAGGATGAAGACGAGGATGAGGATGATGAAGCTGAGGATGACGAGGATGACAAAGATGAAAAGTCCCGAGGATCCCCAGGAAAGGGTAACGAGAACAAGGAAAAAGATCATGGCAATAGCGGCAAGTCCAAAGACACGGACAACAACGGCAAGCACGGTGATCAAAAGGGCAAGGATGATGACCGCGAAGACGATGATGACGACAAACCTTCGATGCTGCGGCGCGTTCCCACTTCGCTGAACAGCTTTGAGCTTGAAGCAGACGGCGTTGCTCTGGCAAAGAGGGATGGCAGAGACGGTCCGTTTATGGATGCCTCGCTAGAGATTCGGGCATCCTTTGAAAGAGAAGAGGGGAACCATTTCAGATTCCACGCAACTGGCACAGTCGAGCTTGAGGACAACGGGACTTATGACATCGTCGATGCCAAAGGAATAATCATCTTCTTCAAGAACCTGAGAGGCAGCAAGTTCGTTGCAGGACTACTGCACATAGTCGGCACCGCAATAGATGAAGACGGTGACAGCCTTGGCAAGTTCCGGCTGAGGGCTCTGGTACTGGGCGAGGCTGATAACGAATGGCGGATAATCGTATTTCCCGCAGCAAAACTGGGACCTCACATAAGGCTTATCAACATGGAGGGCACGATTACAGGGCTCGAGGGCGGCAGCGCATCTCCACCTCCAGCACCTACTT
>CAZNOV010000100.1:0-2168 GCA_964574725.1 uncultured Nitrososphaera sp.
ACGAGCTTGAGCTCTGGGTAAGGCATTCCAGGATGCTGCTCGAGGAAACTTCGGAGGCCTACGTGAAGGTCAGGACGAACGCCGGCCTGCACATTATTTCGCACAAAGAAACGTTCGAGTACTTTGGAATGCCCGAGGAAAGTCTAGAAGCAGCACTGCGCACTTTTTACGGCCAGGAAGAAAATAAATTGTGAATTAATCAGCCTAATGCCATGCATATCATTGCCGTCGCGCTCATAGAGCCGCAGTACCACGTCAACGTAGGCCACGTTGCAAGGCTGATGAAAAACTTTGGCTTCCGCAGATTGTATTTCGTCAAACCCAATTTTGACAGATATGAGGCAATAAGGTATGCGATGCATGGCAGAGACGTACTTGCCTCGGCTAGGACGGTCACACTCCAGCAGCTGCGGAAGAGGTTTGATGTCCTCATCGGAACTACTGCGATAGGAGCAATGAGCCGGCTAAACGTTCTGCGCGAGTCCGTGAGCGCCGAAGAGATGGCGAGAATTATCCGGGAGGGCCCATCGAGTCGGTTCTGCATCGTACTTGGTCGTGAGTCGTCCGGTATGAACAACAATGAGCTTGCAATGTGCGACCTTGTCTGTACCGTCGACACAAAGACAAAGTACAGGACAATGAACCTTGCCCATGCTCTCGCGATATTGCTTTACGAAATATCCCGGCAGCAGCAACCACCCACTGCCAAGATCTCCAGAAAGATGGTACGCCATGCGGCTCGGCAGGATATCGACCTACTGCTCCGGTATGTCGGCGAGATGGCAGCCGCTGCCAACTATGACAGCCACAAGAGGCCGCTTTTGGACTCTGCTGTCAAGAAACTCATAGCTAAGGGAGTGCCAACGGCCAAGGATGCTATGCTCCTTGTGTCGCTGTGCAGAAAAACGCTGCTCGCTATGGAGCGGAAGAAAATGGCCCAGACGAGATCAAGAGTATCTCACGCATAAATAGGCACAACAACTTTGCGTTTCTTGCTGCGAAGGATCTCCTTGACGTGTTCGACAAATTCAATGAATTCTTGATCGTCCATCGCGCCGCAAATGCTGTCGCAGTCCTGACCAGGAGCCAGACCAAGCTCCTTCTGGACCTGCTCCTTGAACTCCTCCTTGTCGACATTCTCTAGGTCACGCAGAAGGTGCATGTTGAATGCCCTGATGTACGAATAGTCCGACATTACTTGTATTCAATGCTTGATGCCTGCATAAAAGCAACGCGCCTTGGAGGCACGGCGATATGTTCCTTGGTTTATATCTGCTAAAAGCCCAGAGACAATCGCCGCCATTGGTGTCGGTAAACCCGCTAAAGCTCGCACTCTGGACCTTCAGGCGGAGCCCGCGGGATATCATCGATCTCTACAATACCCTATCTCCAGTAATGCAGCTCGCTACAGGTGGGAGAATGCTCAACCTTGGCTACTGGAGCGATGGCATTTCAGACCCGATCGATGCTCAGATCAGGCTGTGCTCTATTGTTGGAGATGACGCAGATCTGAGCACGGCGAAGATTCTGATAGACGTCGGCAGCGGGCTGGGTGCGCCGGCTAGTCAGTGGAAATCGGCCAACGACTCGCTAGAAATTTCCTGCGTTAACATTAATCAGGATCAGCTCAGGTCGTCAGGGCGAGGAAACGGAAGCCCGTACACTCCTCAGAGAGACGCGTCGCTACTGAACGCGACTTCGACTGCGCTGCCATTTTCCGACGGTTCGGCCGACAGGATAGTCGCTCTGGAATCGGCCCAGCATTTCAGACCCCTTGCAGGATTCGTTAATGAGTGCAGGCGCGTGCTGAAGCCCAACGGGCTGCTGGTGGTTGCCATGCCCGTGACGGCAAGCAAGCTAGGCAGAATAGCGGCGCTGTTCAGGCTCGGAATCCTCTGGTTCACGTGGTCTTCAGAGCACTATTCGCTAGAGCACGTCAAGGCTGCAATAGCAGGTAGCGGATTTGAGATAAGCAGCATCTCGCTCATTGGCCACCACGTCTACGAGCCGCTGACAGAATACTACCTCAGCAACAGAATGGTCATAAAGCAGAGAATTAGCTCGAAGTATCAATCGTTTGTTGAGAAGGTTCTCTGCAAGTCTCTTACAAAAATGGCCGAATCGTCGCGAAATGGAGTCATCGATTACGCTCTCATAAAGGCCCGAAG
>CAZNOV010000100.1:2268-3488 GCA_964574725.1 uncultured Nitrososphaera sp.
TACGCTGCTCGTTGGACGCTGTGGGGATCGAACACTTTGAGCTGGCTCCAGGCCTTAGAATCTGTAGGATCCTCAACGGCATGTGGCAGGTGGCTGGCGGCCATGGGCGAATCGATCCAAGATTGGCTGTGCAGGAAATAGCGCAGTACCATGAGGCCGGCCTTACAACATGGGACCTTGCAGACATCTATGGACCGGCGGAGGACTTTATAGGCGAATTCCGGCACAAGCTGCCCGAACGCGAAATTCAGAGCATACAGGCGCTGACAAAGTGGGTTCCCGATCCGCAGAGGATAACCCGTACAATGGCCCTCGCGGCAATAGAGCGGTCGCTGCGCCGCATGCGACTGGAAACCATAGACCTTGTGCAATTTCACTGGTGGGATTACAACAACCCGTACTATGTCGACGCCCTGAAATTCCTCTCCGACCTACGCGATGAAGGCAAGATAAAGCACGTAGGCCTCACAAATTTCGACACCGAGCGAATGCAGGTAATGAAGGACGCGGGGTTGAAAATTGTTTCAAACCAGGTTCAGTATTCGATAATCGACAGGAGGCCGGAAGTAAAGATGGCAGGCTTTTGCAAGGAGAACAATTCCAGCCTGCTCGCATACGGCACCTTGTGCGGCGGCTTTATGTCAGAAAAATATCTCGGCAGGCCGGAGCCTGCTATTTCAGATCTCGACACCCAGAGCCTGCGCAAGTACAAGCGAATGATAGATGCGTGGGGAGGCTGGGAACTTTTTCAGGAGCTACTTTCCGCACTCAACCAGATATCCGTCAGACGCAGCGCAAGCATCGCAAACGTTGGTACGAGATATATTCTGGACAAGCCTTCAGTCGCGGGCGCCATAATAGGAGCAAGGCTTGGGATATCACATCACATTGCCGACAACGCGCAGACGTTCAACTTCAAATTGAATACGGATGACGTCTCCAGGATCGACGAGGTTTGCGGCAAGTCGAACAACCTTTTTGATGCGATAGGAGATTGCGGCGACGAGTACAGATAGAGCTGGCGATCTCGCTCCAGAAACATGATACTGTGGTCCAAAAATTGCGTATGGGAATAGTTGGGGTTGCACAAGATTCTAATGCTATTCAATGCCTACTGCTATCATTGGCAGAATGCAAGCACTGGGCGTGCAACGTGTCAGATAATACGTGTGTGGGCTGTGGCACGCGGATATGCCCGCAATGTTTATGCGAGCCTGCAT
>CAZNOV010000100.1:3588-5405 GCA_964574725.1 uncultured Nitrososphaera sp.
ACGTGTGTGGGCTGTGGCACGCGGATATGCCCGCAATGTTTATGCGAGCCTGCATTCTGCAGATGTGAAAACAAACACGAATGTTGCAACGTTTGAATGAATTGTTGCGATTAGCCTCATCCTTTCATGAATCCAAACACAAACGCGGCAGCAAAGGTGCCAGTGAACGGAATTCCAAAATTAATCAAGGCTGAAGTCAGCTGGTCGCCGGCTCCCGCGGCCTGGCCAGTGGCGTTTCCGATGCCGCTCGTGACATCCGACGCGCTCGACGACAGCCTGTCCCAGTTGACGGTAATTATGCCCTGAAAGCCAAAATACGCCAGGGCGGCGATAAACAGGCCTACAAGGATCAAGGTTATCTTCACGACCTTCTTTATTGCATAGCCGATCAGAAATCCCGCTATTCCGCCGAATCCTACAGATGAAGCAATGAAACCAAGGTCGATCGCCATGACGGCTAGACTCCTAAGGATCCAGCCGGTTAATATCTTGAGATGCCACTTTTCCTAGACTCATTGTACACATAATTTCTTGACATCCGTTGCTTGGGAATAGACTAGCCTGTTGGTCGAGCATGCCCTCGAGATTGCCGATGCCGGTAATAAGGATGCGTCACGCCTCTTCTCACTGCCCTTGCAGCATGCCTGCTGTATCTCGAAGCGGCCCTGCCGATCATCTTGTTCGAGAGGACGATAGTATTCATCATTGTAGACGCAGCCGCCTGTACGGTCTTCTCCTGGTACATCTCCTGGGCGAGAAAGATCAGAGTACTTATCCTGCCAAAGAACGCGATGCCCAACTTGAGGATGAAGAATTTCTTTGCCCCTATCGTCATCGCGACTACCTTCTTAGGCTTGGTCTCGCGCTTCTGGCCTATTGCGCCAACAATGGTGACCTGAGATCTTTCTACGACCATCATCAGCTTGATCGCTATCATGCTGAATGCCAGTCCGATTACCTCCACCACACCGTTCCCGCCCATTAGAGGTCACTCCTAGTACCGTGCATACTGCGTCTCTGCAGACAAACTTCGTCGGCGGATTTAACGGCCGAAGCTAAAATAGTTAGATTTTCACTTCACGAATAGCTAGCTGTGGTAGATGCGTTCACTCGCCTCTACCTTTAATATTCAAGACTCTCGCAAGAAGACAAGTCGTGATTGAAGAAAGACACCTGATCGTCTCTCCCTATTCGTTCCTCACAGTATTGGTACCGATTGCGGCTCTCATTGTTGTGCTTGCCTACGGGAACCTGCTGGCGCACAACTACATTCACGTACTGACCGGCGGGACCTGGACCGGAATCGACCTGTTCATGGGCCTTGTAATGAGCCGGGTAATGAAGGGTCTGGAGCCCCAAGCAAGGACGCAGGTAATAAAAAGGCTGGTCCCTGTGATGCTGTTTCTGATGCCGACTCTGGCGTCGGTCGCAATAACTTCGGGCATCACTCTCGCCGACAGGATGAACATGCTCACATTGGAGTCGCCTACCATAATCGCGGCCGTTGTCATAGTTATCATTCTCTCCGTGCAGGGCTTTGGAATAATCATGCCAACTGAGATTCGAATATTTCTCGAGCTCCAAAAAAAGGAGCCAAACCGGGACAAGATAATCAGGTTGGGAATGAGAAACATAAAACTGGCTGGAAGCCAAGGAGTGTTTCAGGTGGTTCTAATATTTGTGATGGCAAATCTCGCATTGGGATTCGTCTAACCGTAGTTAGATTAGCTACGCGTGTTGAACAGACTCTGCATAAGTCTGCCCTTTTCCGTGATAATGTAGCCATCGAAGGGATGCGAAATCTCTTTGACCATTTC
>CAZNOV010000101.1:0-5220 GCA_964574725.1 uncultured Nitrososphaera sp.
TGGCGGATCTCAGGATCAAGTTGCAGCGGCTTACGGCGGGTTTAACGTTATTCACTTTATGAGGAACGGAGACATCCGCGTGGAACCAGTGACCATCCTGCCCTCAAGAGTACTAGAACTTCAGTCGCGGTTGTTGATGTTTTACACTGGCACGAGCAGATTTGCCGCGGAGATTGCTGCTGATGTTGTTGCAAACCTTCAAACCAAGAAAGCAATATTGTGTCAGATGCGACGTTTGGTCGACCAAGCTTTATTTATACTAAACGGAGGCGGAAGCCTCGATGATTTCGGTCGGCTACTCCATAAGAACTGGATGTTGAAGCGCGAGCTCAGTTCGGCAGTGGCCAGTTCGAGGGTTGATGCTATCTATAGCGCAGCAATTGAATACGGGGCCTTGGGCGGAAAGCTGCTAGGGGCCGGTGGTACAGGCTTTATGGTTTTCTACGTTTCCCCAGAAAAACAGCTACGCGTAACCCAAGCTCTTTCTACTTGCTTGCACGTGCCCTTCAAATTTGAAAGCGAAGGAAGTACCTTGGTTTATTATGCTGCCGATGATTCCATAGTTTTCCTAAGATAGATGAGCAACGACAAGACAACGGTCTTTCAATCGGAGTGGTTCAGTGTAGACGAGGAGTATTTTGTTTCGGGGGGTGAGCGCGGCGTGCCACCAAGAAGAGGCGCGGCCTTATCCATAGTTGGGGTTTGATCAGAACTCGCCGATTCCCCAACCGTTTTGGTGATGAAAATCCACCATGAACGGAGCGCTCAGGGCCGGGTCTCACAAGGAAGACAATCATGGATGACGAAAGAATTGCTAAAATCCTAGCTCTTGGTAAGCCTGAACCCAAGCATGTTCCTTGGTGGGGTGAGCCTAACCTAGGCTCGTTGTACACTGAGCTGGAGATCGAAGCGGTTGTCCGAGCAATCCGTGAGTCTATGGATTGGACTGTGGGTTTTGGGCCCAATCCTAAAGAAATACAGGAATTTGAAAATGCTTTTGCCGAATACTGTGATGCTCGATACGCTGTAGCTACTAATAGTTGTGGCACCGCTTTGGATATGGCCATCATGTGTCTGGATCTAGAACCGGGTGACGAGGTGATATCTCCAGCGATTAATTACAAGGCTGCTCACCTCGCAATTCTTGGGTGGGGAGGCAAGGTGGTTTTCTGCGATATCGATCCAAGAACACTGAATTTAGATCCAAATGATTTGGAGCGAAGGATCACAAGCCGTACAAGAGCTATTCTGCCGGTGCACATGAACGGTCTTTCGGCGCCAATGGACGAAATCATCGAGATCGCTGAGCGAAATCCTCATCCCAAGTACGGCCCTCCTAAAGTAATCAGTGATGCAGCTAGAAGTTGCGGCGCTTTATATAAAGGAAAGAAGGTCGGCCACAAGGGTTGGCTAACCGTATTTAGCTTTCATACACAAAAGTTGATGACGACGCTTGGGGAAGGTGGTGCTATTACGACTAACGATTCATCGTTAGCCAAACGACTTCGTGATATAAGGCAATTGGAGGGGAAGATGGCTGGGGGAGCAATTACAAAATGACAAAAGTCCAAGCCGCTGTTGCCTTGGTTCAGTTAAGACGACTTGACTCGATGAACAGAAAACGTATCGAAGCCGCCAGAAAACGTACAAAAATGCTGAAAGACCGTGAAGAATTGACTCTGCCTTACGAACCGGAGGGATTTCAGCATGTCTATTACACCTACTCCGTTCTCGTGCAGCCTGAGTGGGCAGGTCAAAAACGCGATCAAATTATCTCTCTCATGAAGGACAAATACGGTATTGTATGCAGTGTTTCTAATCCCCCGACCTATAAGAGATGGCGATATATAAGAAGAAAGTGCGGTGATCCAGGGCTGCCAATATCTGACATGATCGGTGGCAGATTGCTCTGTCTTCCACTACACCCGTCAATGACTGACCCACAAAATGAATTCATTTGCGCTGCCTTCCTTGACACAATCGATAGAGTTAATTGGTAGACTTTTCATAAACATTTCCCCGTCAGACGGTTATGTTAGAGGGCTATCTTCTAGGGTTACCGATCGTAGATGAACTTCATGAAGTATCTATACTGGATGGTGTCATCAAGAAGATAGTATTCAATAATAAGTCGCTTGGTCTTCTTCTTTTGAGTAACCTTGAGCCGGGAGATTCAAAGTGGCTTTATCATTTCTATTTTCACAGTCTTTCCGAGCAATCTAGAATTCTCTTTCCACCATATCCATTATTTAGCCCTCATCCAGAAAGTGCCGATGATCTAAGGGAACGCATAAAAGACTGGCAAAAAGAAAATGACTGGGTCTTCTTCACATTAAGGAATAGCAGGCAAATCCTGGGAGTCTCCTTGTTAAAGAGGATGAGCACAGGCCGCCCTACCAGCGGATTGGCAGTTGCGGATGAATCTCACAAGATCGGTTTAGGCTTTTCTCTTCAGAAAGTGATCGAGGCTCAAGCCAGACTATTAAAACTTGGCAGAATATATATCACTTTGGCTCGGGATAATATTGCTTCATTTAATCTACATCGGAAATGTGGTTTTGTGGAAACGGGGAGACTTCTCCCGCATTATGCTTACAGGAATGGAGAAAAGATAGTCGACCGCTATGATAGAGAGATGATTTTGGATTTGAGCTGAAAATCCCGATCTTCGTCTCCGATTTGGTTTTCCATTATGAGAACCTTGGGGATCCGAGATTTCGCGCGTTGCTTTGGAGCTTCGCACGCTGAATTACGTGGCTGCTGTGGGGACCTTCTTGAAGACTGTGACTTTAGGTACAGAATCTGTCCGCCCGAGGAAAAAGCAGCGATCATACAAGCTATATGGGGGAGGTGTGAGAGAGGGGAATTCTCCGTGTCTGGGCCGCATAGAAAGTCTGATTGGGTCAATGGATGGAATGAAATACTAGGTGAATTCCGGGATTCGGGGTTTGATTTGAATACACTCACTCCTAAGGATATCCATGGAGATCGCCCTATGAGACTAAACGGCGAATATATCGTAGCCAATTCAGCGTCTTTTGAGCGCGATTATGCCACAGTATTTAGAACTTGGCTATTCCGTAGATACTTTGCCAGCTACGCAAACATCTACGAGTTCGGCTGTGGAACGGGACACAACTTGCTGCTATGTGCGAAGCTTTTTAACGACAAGAACTTCTATGGTTTTGATTGGGCCCCATCTTCCCAACGAATACTCGAATTGGTGTCGACACACTACAATTCGAGGATTCATGGCTATCCGTTTGATCTTTTTGAGCCCGACCATAACGTCGATATTCACCCCAATAGCATTGCATACACGTCGGCAGCTCTTGAACAGTTGGGAAAGGGGTTCGCTCAGTTCCTGGATTTTTTGTTAGCGAAGAAACCCTCTCTTTGCATAAATGTTGAGTGTCTAGAGGAGTTATACGATGAAGATAATCCCTTTGACAAGGTAGCTCTCAGGTATCACAAGGCAAGGGGCTACTTAGAAGGGTATCTAACCGCATTGAAACAACTAGAGATCGAGAAGAAGATTGAGATTATCGATGCGAGGAGATTGAATTTTGGAAGCCTCTTTCACGAGGTGTATTCTTTTGCCATTTGGCGACCGCTGTTATGACTGACCTGTCGAGCTAACGAGCCACACCAACCGGTACACATTTGACACACAGATGGGGTTGCTACTCCTGGGTTTGCCTCCATTTGCACGCTTGAGAGGGAGGGGGAGAGAAGGACTACTGTGTTGACTTGCGAACACTTAGATTACTTCTACGGAAAGAACGTTCTGGTCACAGGTGGTACAGGTCTCATTGGTAGGCAGATTGCCCGTCTATTATGTGATGCAGAGGCTAATGTAAGGCTTGTGTCGCTTGATGACATTAATGTCGATGATCGGGCTTATCATCTGAAAGCTGATTTGACTGACTTCCGCGTTTGTAAAGATGTTACTTCAGACATGGACTTTGTGTTTCATGTTGCCGGTGTCAAAGGATCTATTGAAGTGACGATGACGAAGCCTGCGAGTTTCTTTGTTCCCCTTCTTATGATGAACACGAATGTGCTGGAAGGCTGCCGTGTCAATAGAGTTAAGAGAGTCGTATTTACGAGTTCCATCGGCGCTTATGCCAACGCCGAAGTTTTCAAGGAATCGGAGGACTTGGAGGAGAAGCCTCCCATGGATATGTTTCCGGGCTGGGCGAAGAGAGTGGCGGAGCTTCAGATTCAGGCATACAAGATACAGTACGGTCTCGACAACTTCGCGGTTGTCAGGCCGTGCAATGTTTATGGCCCGGGCGATACCTTCGATCCCAATAGTGCGATGGTGGTCCCTTCATTGATGTACCGCATCCATCACGGGGAGGATCCGGTGGTGATATGGGGAGACGGGTCTGCCATCCGCGACTTCGCCTATAGCGGGGATGTCGCCGAGGGAGTAATACTTGCTCTCTATCACGGAACCGGCTCGCGCTTCGTGAATCTCGGAAGCGGCAAGGAATACGCAATAAGAGAGTTAGTAGACACCTTACGCAGTTTCATCAATTTCAACTGCAAGTTCGACAGCACAAAGTTGCCGGGCTTTCCCAAAAGGGTGATGGACATCTCACTGGCAAGGGAGATGCTGGGCTATAATCCGACGACTTCTCTGCTCGATGGTCTGAAGAAGACCTGGGAATGGTATATCAAACATCCCGGCGAACATCTCGGCAAAATGAACTACTTCAGTGAGTGAGGTCTTGAAAGTATCGAAAACCAAACTCGATGGCGTGCTGCTCATCGAACCGCCGACCCTCTTCGAGGATTTCAGAGGCAGCTACATCGAAATTTACAACGAAAAGCTCTGCAACGAAGCCGGAATAAATGTCCGCTTTGTGCAGGACGATATTTCCGTTTCTTCTAGGCATGTTCTTCGAGGCATTCACGGCGATCATGAGACCTGGAAGCTGATCTCCTGCCTTTATGGGAAGTTCTATCTGGTGGTCCTGAACTGGGATGAAACGTCGCCGCAGTTCCGCAAATGGGAGTCCTTCGTCTTATCCGACCGGAATAATCTACAGGTCCTGATCCCGCCCAAATTCGGCAACGGTCATCTGGTCCTGAGCGAGCAGGCGATTTTTCACTATAAGCAGTCAACCTACTACAACCGCGCCACGCAGTTCACGCTTTTGTGGAACGATCCGAAGCTAAATATATGGTGGCCGGTCAAGCACCCTATCGTAT
>CAZNOV010000102.1:0-5200 GCA_964574725.1 uncultured Nitrososphaera sp.
CGGCAGCGGCGAATCCGGCCTTCCTTTTCCTGCACCAAAAGCCCGGCTCCTTCCAGCACCAAGTTAACGGGCGATAATATGGTCAGTCCCAGGCCTATTTTCAAATCCGCGATTGGCCAGAGAATACTTGTCTTGCCGACGATCAGATCCCCTATCAAGATGTGCTGAATGAGCGCGACAAAGTACACAATTGAAATTGTCCTATACTTTACAAAGAATGGCACAAACAGAATCGACCAGAATACAATGCTATGAGTAATGGTACGATGTTGTACGCCAAGGGGTCCAAAGATCAAGTCGATATCTGGCAGCATCCCCAAGATCAATATTAGATAGATATTGGGTCTGATACCTAGCGGACGGGATGCAAGCCTGGCAGTCACATATGCCCAGCAGGCATGACCCAGCAATAACAAGGCATCATTTCTAAAGACGTTCTGAAACTCTTAAATGTTTGGAAAGGTCGCGGCAACTTCCGAAAGGCGGCGATTTCCTGACGCGATTAACTGCTACGGGTCATGCAGAATCTTTTGCGTGCAAATTTCCGGTAAAATTGGATGTCAAACTTAGTTAGGTAACTTCTGTTACTTATTATTCCGTCACTAGTTCCATTGACACAAGCCTAATAACGATATCTCGGGATTTACCGTTGAAACATGCCTCTGCTAGTTCCAAGATCTTCAGGGAACCTCATAGATATTCTAATAGTGCTGAGAAGAAGGGCCTTGAGGACAGGGATATGGCTCAAGACACTGACGCTGGAAGACAGGATCCTGGCAAGCCTCATACAAAGACATGTGAAAATAGTGAAAAACACGACACTAGCCACCGTGATCGCGAGGATCATGGGCAAACTACTGTTTGCTATCAGGAACTATTTCCTGAATCGACTGGAGGCCATAGGCAGACCGATAGCCGCAGCTGTCGCAATGAAGGCATATTCTTACGGAAACAAGGAGGCGCTGACGTGGATGCATGACATGAAGTACATCAGGTACATGGGTCTTGTCTATTCTACTGCTCCCGCGGGGGCCATGACCGGAAGCAGCATGCTGCTCTTGCGTTCCGGTGCCAATGAGGATTGATGAAAGAATGAAACCATCATTCCAAAATAGAAAAAGGCGCGCAAAGGAAGAAATTGTCGCATTGATTGTCAATAGTGCCAGGCAAGGCGCGTCACGCACTAGAATAATGAATGAAAACTTTCTAAACTTCAAACAGGCAAAGAAGCATATCGACTTTGCCATTGATATGGGATTTCTCTATTATGACGCAAATGGCAAGTTTGTCGCAACCTCCAAGGGAGTAGAATACCTGAGGAGATTCTTTGATGTTGTAAGCCTTGAGAACGATTTTACAGAAAAGCGAAGGTTGCTTCTCGACATGATCTCCATTGATGAGGCCAAGGTATGCTAGAAGAAAAGCAGGGTAAGCCAAAGCTCGATATCGATTCTCTAGTTACCGTTGTCGTGCCTACACTCAACGAGGAGGAAGGGATCGCAAGAGTGATAGAGGAGCTGCACTCGGTCGGGCTTCGCAACATCCTAGTCGTTGACGGATACTCTCGTGACAAGACCGTGGAGATAGCCAAGAAGTTAGGAGCGTCTATACTGTTCCAGTCTGGAAGGGGCAAGACAGGAGCGCTGAAGACGGCTATAGACCAGAGTGAAACGCCTTTCATACTTGTAATAGACGGAGATTTCACGTATGATGCCTCCTCCATAGGGAGACTACTGCAGCACATGCAGCACTATGATGAAATAATCGGAGCAAGGGTGCCGACCGAGCGGAAGAGTATGAGCGGCCTACACAAGCTTGGAAACGGACTTATCACTAGGCTGTTCAACCTACTAATGAATACGGGCCTCTCTGATGTCTGCTCCGGCCTGTATCTCCTCAGGACAGATACGGTGCGCGAGATCGATCTGTCTACTGGCGGCTTTGATGCCGAAGTTGAAATCGCGGCGCAGGTGGCCACCTCTGGCAAGATAACCGAAGTCCCAATAAACTACAGGCCGCGTCTGGGAAGGCAAAAACTCTCCACTTGGAAGGCAGGGTTCAGGATAATAAGAAGCATCTTCGGCCTCGCAAGGTCATACAACCCCGGCGTCTTTTACTCCATGCTGGGAAGCATGCTGCTGATACCTGCTGTAATTTTCCTTGCCATGTCGTTCATGCAGTGGCTAGCCGGTGGCGGCATATCTAATTCCTGGTTCTTTGTTGGATTGTCAATGCTCCTTGTGGCGATACAGTCAATGAGCGTGGGCGTCGTTTCGCTGGTGATGAGGAGATCAGAACTGAGGATCAGCCGCAGGCTGAACAGCCTTGGTGCCAGCAAACCCATAATAGCGCGGCAATCTCGTCTTAGCGAAAACCCGTAAGAATTCGGTCACTCGATGGAGTCTTCAATAATTGACAGATAGCACTTCCTTCCAGTCTGGCGACAAGACGCTGTCCGTCACGAGCCTAGGGGAGCTACAGACTGAAAACTCTAGACTGAAGCGGAGGCTGTGGCGCCTTCAATTCAGGAGTACAATGTCCGTCGGCCTCGGGCTACTCGGCGCCGGCGGCATATCTCTCGTACTGTCATATGTCGCAAGCTCGGTGATCTTGACCCTGGCCGGGCTCGGGCTCGTGTTCTGGGGAGTCATCCTTCTGTACATATCGCCTTCCAGATACGTACCGGAAAAGGTACTGAGTGGTCTCTCGGTATCGATGATAAAGTCGCTTGACAGGCTGCTCGTTAACATGAACTATAGAGGCAAAACTATTTTCGTCCACCCGAGGATTCTGAAGGGACTTGCCCAGGGCTATGTATTTATCCCATACGATAATGTCCCGATGGGGAATCTTCCCAGCGATGAGCAGCTCGCAGAAGAGAAAGTCGTATATGAAGACCCCAAGGGCATCTTCTTGGTGGCTCCCAGCCAGGGTCTGGTGGAGCTTATCGAAAAAGAGCTCGACAGCAATCTGACGACAGTTGACATGGCATACCTCCGGGAGAACCTGCCAAAACTGCTGGTGAATAACCTCCGGCTCGTTGACAGCGTTACGATAGAGGAACCTCCTGAATTAATCCGAGTGAAGATGACCGGCGAGGCCGCCGCGCGCGTCTGCAGGACAATAAGCAAGGAAACCTTGGTAGGCGATCATTTCGGCTGCCCGCTCTGCTCGGCGCTCGGCCTAATAATAAGCAAGGTCACCGGCAAGCCAGTTTCAATCATGGAAACCAGAGCGAATGAAATCGAAAACACCATCAGCACGACCTACAGGACGCTTCAGCGCTCGCAATGACATTCGAGGCTTCGCTTTGGGACATCGGCCTGCTTACCGCAGCTTGCTCGATCGTTGTCTTGCTTGTGTCTGAGGCATTATCGCCCCACTACGGAAGGCTGAACGTGATGCTCGATTTAAGGAAGCTCAGATTGGCCGCTATGGCATTCGTGGTTGCCCTAATAGCCATAGGCCTAGTCAATGTCGTAACTCTGGTAACAAGGTAGGGTCGACATGCTGATTCGGACGGTTGTTCTGGTAACGGTGAGCCTGATAATAGTTTCTAGTTTCCTCGGCACCAGAGCACATGCTCAAACAGACGGTCTTCGCTCCGACTTTGTGGAGGCGACAACGGCTCAGGCCATAAGAAGCATCAAAAATGCCGAGCAGGCTGGCGCAGACGTCGCTTATCTGGTCGAGAAGTTCAATGTCGCGATAGACCTGCTGCAGAAAGCGGAGAATAACAACTACTCGACCTGTCCTTCGCACGACGAGTGCGTCATTCAGGCAAATGAAATACTGCTGTCCATTGTTGATGAGGCTTCATTGCTTGCCAACCAGGCAACGGCCAGGAACGAGCAGTTTGTTGTCCTGATGTTTACAGTATATGTTCCAGTCGCGTCATTTCTTTTGTCTGTCGCAATTGTCGTGATTTACAGGGCCTGGAAGGACAGGCGCATCAAGCGTTTCCAGACGATGAATATTCGCCAAAAGTCGGGTCACTAGACAATGCTGGTTCCAAGTCCGTTTTCCACAAGGGCGAGGAAAATGCTGACCTCGGGCTTATTCCTCCTTGTATTTGGCTCCTGTTTTTCTATCCTCCTCACACTCGCGTACGCCAACCTAGAGCCGAAACCGCAGGATGATTTCCTCACTCTGAGTACTTTGGGAAAGGACATGTCTGCGGCCAACTATTATCCTGGAGAAGGTGCGTCCGTGACAAAAGGGGACACGCTGAACTGGAATGCAAGAGTGTACAACCACATGGGAGAACCAGAATACATTGCGATAAGATTGAAAATTCTTAACAGTACCCAGTTTGGTCCTGATGACAAGCTCCGACTGCCAAGCCCGTCCGATCCGATCTACGAAGAAAAGCGCATGGTAGCAAACGAAGAAACCATTACCTTTCCGCTCGCAATTACGATAAAGGATTTCGCGACTTCAAGTGGCAGCATAGCGTTAAGAACCGTCGTGGTTAACGGAGAGGAGATTACCAATCTAAACATCGCCAATGAGCAAGGCGGCGATTTTCGAGTCATTGTAGAGCTCTGGAGACATGACGTAAGAGTCGACAATTTCGTTTTCACATGGCCATCAGGCCCGGATACCGGAAGCGCATGGAATCAAATTCGGATCCAAGTCAAGTAGCAGAGTCTCAACGAGGCGAGCTCATAGAGAGGATGGTAATGGATATTATGCACAGACATGACTGCCGAAAAGTCTCTGACGTGGTCGCCAACCTCCAGAGATTGGACAGGGAGATGGATGTTGACGAAATTCATGGCGCGATAAGGCGATTGGAGTCGACCGGCTCGATCAATCTTTCAGAGGAAAGGTCCGCTGTCTCGTTCCTGAGCGACTTGATGCATGTCGGCAGAAACGCTCGATTCTGGGCGGCCGTCGCTGCAAGCGCGGCTATGCTCATCACGATCTATGCGCTGCCACAGGGAGATTCGTGGAATGGCACCAGGTGGATTCTTGGCGCAATATTTCTTTTCGTCATGCCAGGCTACGCCGTGACCAACTTCTTCATTCCAAGGAACAGGCTTAGCATAACAGAAAGGGTTGCCTTGAGTGTGGGCCTGAGCCTTGCAACTGTTGTCCTTATTGGCATCATGTTGAGCTACAGCTCCGCTGGCATCAGAATTGAACCCATTGTAATCTCTGTATCACTGTTCAGCATTATCATTGCGCTCTTGGCTGC
>CAZNOV010000103.1:0-5046 GCA_964574725.1 uncultured Nitrososphaera sp.
GCACATTGCCCAATATTTGGTGAAGGCGCGGCTAGACGAGGTAACAATATTCCGCATGATTTAATAATTCATTTCGCAATTAATGATCTCAGAGGAGATCGGACAGTGGTTGATAGAGCGCGCATGGCTGTGACAAAGTGGATACCATACAGCTCTGTGGGTGCTGCGATATCGTTCGTGGTCGGATTCGTATTCAATCTTCCGCCGCAGCAGGTCATCGTATCGGCTGCGTTGGCTGCCACGCTGATATTCAGCGGCCTTGCCATGCAATCGTACGGCAGAGAAAGAGAGCAGGCAAAGGTCCAGGCATAGAACCTATCCCTTTTCTTGTTTTAGGTTTTTCGTTCCCCTACCGCTACAGATAATCCTTGATTTGGTTATCGATCCAGAATCAGGTTTTCGAATTAGAGTTATCGCCTCGTGATTTTCTTTGTTTTCTCCTCTCGCGCCTGCTTTCCTGAATTATCCGGTTGATTTCATCCTCGGATAATGGACCGTGTTTTGAAGCCCTCCTGTCGATCCTTGCGAACAGTCTTTCCAAGTCCTTGGTCACATCCAATATCCCCATTTTTTTCATTGTCAGCGCGTCATCGTTGCCATAGACTGGCTTTTTTGTTTTTGGTCCACCACCTGTCCCCCTTGCCGCTTACGACGGTAATCCGCTTACCCCTACATTATCATTATTATCAGCAAATTTATAACTCTGTAGGGGTAAGCAAAATCTATGGCGCGGGTAAGGCGAAAGCGCTTAGGAAAACAATCTTACTACTATCTCGAGCATAGCACTAGAGATAGCGGCAAAGTGCGGAAAAGAGAGATATACCTTGGCAAAAAACTGCCCCAGAATGTCGAACAGATCAAGCGGAAACTGATTGCCGACATTCATGGAGAAAAATGGCATCCACTTCTCGAACGAATAAAGGAGAACTATGTCAGGGAAAGAAGGTCCACCCCGGCATCTTCGAGGGTAAAGGAGATTGAAAACTTTGCCATACGCTTTACCTACGACACACAGAAGATAGAGGGCTCCACGCTCACACTTCGGGAGACCGCGAACCTCTTTGAACGAGGGATAACGCCGAAAGATAGGGCGATTGAAGACGTAAGAGAAGCGGAGGCTCACAAAAGGCTGTTCTATGAGATTCTTGGGTCTAGCAAGGACCTGTCACTCGGCGCAATACTAGAGTGGCACAAGAAGCTATTCTATGAAACAAAGCCCGACATAGCGGGCAAGATAAGAAAGAATCGCATCGGGATCTCGGGAAGCAGGTTCGTCCCTCCGCTCCCCGTTGAAGTTTATCCGTTACTGCGGGATTTCTTTAGGTGGTATGGCGGGAACAAGGACAGGGTGCAGCCGGTGGAGCTGGCCGCCCTAGTTCATTTGAAGTTCGTTACGATACACCCGTTTGCGGACGGCAATGGCAGGATATCTAGACTGATGATGAACTTTGTGCTCAATAGAAAGGGCTATCCGATGCTGAACATTCCGTACGAGGGAAGAAACGGCTATTACAGCGCTCTTGAGAGAGCACAGGTAAAAAAGCGAAACAATGTCTTTGTGCTGTGGTTCCTGAAGAAGTACGCCAAAGCGAACAAAGAATACCTCTAAAGTCGAGCAGCAAAACAGTGCTTTCACACTGAACCGTTAAAGCAGGTCAGTCTCAACAACCTTATGAGCACTGTCGCCAGGGCTTTCCAAGATGCCATTCGCTGCAAGGGGCCAGCAGGGGCGTCCTGAAACTTCAGAAGGATGAGGTTGCGAATCATAATCTTTTTAAGCATAATTATACATGTATAACTCCGTGCTAAGCCGCACAAAAGTAAAAGCATGGGGAAATTCGCTCGGTGTGATAATACCGAAAGAGATAGTGAACCAGATAGGTCTTAAGGAAGGTCAAGAGGTCGAAATATCTGTGCGTCGACCAGCAGACATCAAGCGCTTGTTTGGCAAGTACCGCCTAGGCGAAGGACAGAAAGTCAAAGATGAAATGAGGACAGGCTGGCGTGACAGCGACAAAGGCTAACTCTAGATTTTTTTACGACAGCTACGCGGTAGTGGAATACCTGAACGGAAATAAGAATTACAAGCCATACTTTGAGGGCCCTGATGGCGTGCTGACGAAATTGAACCTCATGGAGATCTACTTCAAAGCGCTGACTGGCGTCGGAGCCAAGGCAGCAACCCAGGTCCTTGATTCCTTTGCGCAATACCTGATCGACTTTGACATTGACGACATCAAGGGAGCCATGGATCTACGTCTAAAGCTGAAGAATAAGGGTTTGGATATTTCGTATGCTGACGCGCTAGGCTACTACCTTGCTAGGCGGCTGGGGATGGTATTTCTCACCGGTGATGACGAATTCAAGGAGCTTGGGTATGTGGAATTCGTAAAGTAATGAGGGAGCCTAGTGATTTCCACTTCGGAGGTTGAAGGAAATTTAGGAGTTTTGCGATTTCGAAACAGGTGCGCTTTGGGCAAACTAATTTAAACCCTGAAACGAGATTACTCTACGTGGTAAAAAAGCCAGTCAGGCAGCACACCGATCCGCACATGACTACCAGGGTGCTCGTCAGGGACATCATGAACAGCCCGGTGATTTCTGCATCGCCTAGCGACACCTTGCGCGACATCGCAAGGAAGATGAAGGACGAAAAGATTGGCAGCATTGTAGTCATGGACAACAACAAGCCTCTTGGGATCGTCACTGACTGGGACATTGTTTCCTTAGGAGTTGTCAAGGACGTCAAGCCAAGCGAGATCAAGGCAAAGGATGTAATGAAAGAAATCCACACGATAGAAAGCGAGGAGGGAATCACGGAGGCTGCAAGGCTTCTTCGCAAGCACAACATCAAGCGCCTTGGAGTAGTCTACAAGAACAGGCTGGAGGGAATAATTTCTTCTTCAGATGTGATTGCTGTCACGCCAGAGCTGGTCGACGTCGTGTCGGAGAAGGCGGCGATAATCAGGGGCGAGCTAGGCATCACCCGGCCTCCAAGCAACGTGTCAGGTTACTGCGACGAGTGCAGCGAGTGGTCCGACCTCTTGCAGCACGACGAGGGCACCTTTGTCTGCGAGGTTTGCAGGGGCGAGGCGTCGGTCGCTGAAGAGGCACCATGAAGTAGCGTTCATCGCTGACTCGATGCTCGGCAGCGTTGCCCGCAAGCTCCGCATTTTTGGGTTCGACACGCTGTACATGGCCAACGCGGACGACGCAGAGATACTTCGGATGGGCGTCGATCAGAACAGAATAATCCTGACCGCGGACAAGGAACTGTTCAAACGGGCTATCGGGGCGGGAGCCCGGGGCGTTCTTGTCAGCGGCGGCAGCGAGCTAGAAGACCTGGTGCACATCTTGTCGAAAAACGGCATCGCGTCTATTGGGGACGACTGGATCGGCACGCGCTGCTCGGCATGCAACGGCCTGCTTAAAGAAAGGACTCCGGAGCAGGTGAGAAACAAAGTCCCGGAGAAGGTTGGCGCGAATCACAATGAGTTCTTTGAGTGCGTGGATTGCGGCAAGGTCTACTGGGAAGGAAGCCACCTCAGGCGAATCGAGGCGCTTGCTAAACGCCTTGATTCGAAACTAAAGAGAAGCAAATAGCGAATACGAGAGTAAGACAATAGTTTGACAAGCTCAAAGAGCTACAAAGGGACACTTTAACTAGCACACTTACTTTGCGTATTCGGAACTGCTTGGTAAATAATGTCGGAGGAAGTGAAAGAGCTAGAAAATTCTACAACACACTTCCTGTGGGTAGTAGGTTGAAAAAGGAGATAGATCAGGCTAAGGAATTGCTAAGATCCAAAGCTGACATTGGAAACAAGATAGAAAAGAAAAAGATCCCTAGGGAGTACAAACGCGAATATGGCATTGATAATCTATTTCGTTATAAACTAGGCGAAGGTTATCGATTGCTATATACGGTCTTAAGCGATGGTAATATTACGACATGCTCGGTAATTGACATTCTAAGTCATTCCGAATATGAAAGATTATTTGGTTATTACCCTGACTGAGGTATTTAGAAGGGTTTTGTTTCTGCAAGTAACTTCTTGAGCTTTGGATTATCTGCAAGTATCCAGATTATTGCTCCATCCCTGTCAATCATTATCTGGTTTGTTGATTCTAGATATCTCAATACTTCAGTCAGCTTAGAATATGCCATTCCTTTTTGCAGACTTCGCCACAACTGGTATTTTGATGGATATTCCTTTGCTTCTTTAATCGCCTTCGCAACCATCAAGATGCTTCCCATCCTAGGTCCTTGATTTCCGCTGATTCTGGCTGCTTGTCGGCGCATAGATATGGGGTTATTTCTAGAAACACTGGGAACCTTTGGTGTCATTCCCAACCTCTTCATACCCATATTTCGGGAATGCACTATTTAAACTCATATGATCTGATATAATATGAACAGCGCTAAGTCTATTTTGCATACAGATTCATGCCTCCAGCCTCAACGAAACCCTGGTATCCTCTAGATACCGCAATGGGTTCACGATGTTATCTGAGCATTTACAACAAAAGTACCTGTAGTCAATTAAGCGCCGCTGAAATATGGTCAGAGCGTGAATCTCAGAGCAAGGGAGAGTGAAAGTCAGTCCGAGGATGGTGTTGCCGCGACTCCTTCTACAAGGTGGCGCCTACGGAACGCATCTCTGAGGTTGCCAGCGTTTCTCTGATGACTCTCTGAAAGTCCTTCAAATATTGTGACAAGGCAAGATCCATCACCGAATTGCTTACCCTGACCCTGTCTTCCTGGGTAGCATTCAGAGCAGACGATATGATCCCGGGTGCTTCTACGAGCGAATGGAACTGGTACTTTTTGGAAACAACTTCCGTGTGGCCGCCTGTGTCAGGCACGACTGCAACTAACCCTGCGCTCATTGCTTCTACAATGGAAATTCCGAACGGCTCGCCGGGTAAGGGATGGAAGTAAACCTTGCATTTTCTCACCAGCGATTTCAGCCCTGCTAATGGGACGTTTGTTTCCAAGGTAACATAATCGGACACCTCGAACTTTTGTATCATGTCGACAATGCT
>CAZNOV010000104.1:0-2384 GCA_964574725.1 uncultured Nitrososphaera sp.
GTTCAAAGGATGACATCTACCTCAAGACACATCCGCAAGGCTATGCAGCAAACAATACGCCCCAGATAAGGATACAAGTGATCTCGCGCGGAAGCGACGAGAAAGCAGTGAGGGAAAAACTGGACGAGATAGCAGAGCTTCTCCGCGAAGAGGTTACAAGGCTCGGCGGCAGAATAATATCTTGATAGTATGGTTCGTGCTTGCCGGAATTGCTGCGGGGGCTATAAGCGCGCTCTATCTTGCATTGTACTACGAACCTATACTGGTCAATGGCCCAATTCACGGCGCGATTTTTTCTTCGGGGCTTGCCGGGATGTACTATGCTAAAAAGTTGACTGCCAATAGTGCCGGATGGTATCTAGCCGGGGCATTGCCTGTTCACCTTGGCATCCATTTTGCAGTTATCCGCGACTTGGCTCAGTTGATGGGCGTCATCCACATCTTGCTGAATTTCCTGTCCTTGCCGTGAACCACGGTGTCAAACATCGACTTCAGCTCTTTTGTCATCCTGCCGGCCCTTCCGCCTTCGCCTATCTGCCTGCTGTCAATTTCTCCGACGGGCTTCACCTCCGCGGCGGTACCGGTGAGGAATACTTCATCTGCGAGATAGAGCTCATCGCGTGCGATGTCGCGCACCTCGCAGGTGATCCCGTTTTCCCTGGCTATTGCAAGTACGCTGTCCCTAGTTATTCCGCTCAGCGCACCCGACGCCGTAGGCGGTGTTGCAATCGTGCTGTCGTTGACAATGAAGATATTTTCTGCACTCGCCTCCACGACCATACCGG
The DNA here is from genome assembly GCA_964574725.1 of uncultured Nitrososphaera sp. Classification (GTDB taxonomy): domain Archaea; phylum Thermoproteota; class Nitrososphaeria; order Nitrososphaerales; family Nitrososphaeraceae; genus Nitrososphaera. Next base: position 786 of record CAZNOV010000104.1, read on the forward strand.
CGCTGTTGAGCATAACTGCCTCGTCAAAGCCTGCCTTTATCGCCTCCACCCGCGCGAGCGCGGAATTGGCATAGTTGGCGGTCGCCTTGGCATGCATCGGCAGTGCCTTGCTGTCTATTCGTGTCCACGAGGAAACCATCAGCCTGGCTCCCCCGCCACCGCCTTGTCCCTTGAGGTATTCGTCCCACTTCCACACTGCAATCGCAACAGAGACTTTGTTCGGCATCGGGTTGACCCCCATCTTGCCGTAGCCATAATACGCGATTGGCCGGATGTAGCACTCTTCCATTCTGTTTGCCTTTACCGTCTCTATCGCAGCCTCTTCCAGCTGCTGTTTTGAAAATCCGAGATCCATGAAATAGCACTTGCCGCTGTCCAAAAGCCGCTGCATGTGATCGCCCAGCCGGAATATCGCGCTGCCACTAACCGTCTTGTAGAGGCGGATCCCTTCAAACACTCCGGTGGCATAATGAAGCCCGTGGGTCAGCACGTGGATCTTTGCGTCGTCCCAGTCAACTAGGGAGCCATTCAGCCAGATCTTGCCTTCGGTCATTTCATCCCACGAATCTTGTTTCTGGTCGAATGTATGGCCTTTACTGCGTCCGCGACGCTGGTGCCCCTGTCCTCGACAATGATGAGGATCCTGGACGTCTCTTCCTGTGCGTCAAGGTTCAGAATGTTGATGTCGTGCTCGCTCACAGTACTGCTCGCAGTCGATGCAATCTTGGGCACACGCCACATTTCGTCTCCGATGAGCGTGACGACACCGCGACCGTAAACGATCTCTGCCTTTGGATGGTATGCATGTATGTGCCGCTCCTGCCTCCGCACATAGTCGGCGTCAAGGAACAGCAGCCTTGTCATCTCTGTGTCGTCGATCGTGTAAGGCGATAATTTTACGAAATCGTGGTACTGCTTGTCCCGCTCAAGCGACGCCACGAGATGGGATGCTGAGGTGCTCTCCATCCTCACAACCGCGCAGTTCCTTTTCCCTGTTACGATCTTGACCGGGTTATTCTTGCCGGCTCCTTCGGGAAGCTTCCTCTGGATGACAGTGATGCCGCCATCTGGCTTTGCCATGTCCGTGATAACTATTGGGATGTCGAGTTCGTTGTCATCGATTTCTTTGATGGCGACAGGATCGAGGATCTTCATGCCGAACATGCCTGCCAGCTTCGCCTCGTTGTAGGAGAGATACTCTATGAACTCGAGCTCTTCATTTACGATCCTTGGGTCGGCGCTCAGGACTACGCTGTCTTTTTCAAAGTCGATCTTTACGTCATCGTAATGATCTTTCAGCAATATCGCGACGTCTGCAGCAGTCCTATCGGAGCCTCCGCGCTCGTACGTTGTTTCCAATCCATCAACAGTCCTCCCGATAAAGCCGCCCATGGAAACTACGTCATTTTCATTGGCCAGCTCCACCAGATGTTCGCTGCTATGCTTTGATTCACGCATCAAGAAGTTGGCGGCTTCAAAGTTGTCATCGGTTATTATCGGCCACTTGTCAATTGAAACGTGCGACGACTTTAGTCCCGAGTTCCGCATCACGTAATCCATAAGCTGTCTCTTATACACATCTCCGAGCCCACGAGACTA
>CAZNOV010000104.1:2394-5012 GCA_964574725.1 uncultured Nitrososphaera sp.
ATCCATAAGGTACGACATCGTGACCTCGCCGCTGTACGCAAGAGTCCTTGATCTTATCACGTCTACAAAGCGCTTGTTCTCAGCGGCCTGCTTGAGCGAAATTATGACCTGCCTGTAAAACTTGTCCAGACTTTCAAGAAATTCTTCCCTGTGGCGGCTGTCGGTCACATGCTTGCCTGCTATTGTTTCGTACACTTCTCGAAGCACTTCGATTTCAACCGGATTGGAGGCTGCGTAGCTCTGGCCCACCTTGATAGCCACATCTGTCATCGAGCTGGCCTTGCCTTCGTAGACGATGAGCGGAGCAGAAAACACAGTGACAACCTTCGACTGCTCCTGCAGCTGCCTGATCCTGTCGATAATTTTTGGGATCATGGCACCCTCTAGCCCCAGGGCGCTGCCGCCAAATTTGGCAACAGTAACAGATCTCATCCGCGTGGTATCTCTCGAGGCTTGATGTCCGCAGCTCCCTATATTAAAGATGGGTCAATCGCGGTAAGGATAGTAATAGTTCTCATCCCGCCGCGAAAGGAGTATGGAGTATCTGGTTGAAATCGCTGACCGTCAGCCCCGGGTCAGACCCTCCACCGATGACATAGATTTCATTGCCGATACCCACTGCTGCGAGACCGTGACGACGATTCGGCATGTCAGGCCCCGATTCCCACACGTCGCCGTGTGGGCTGTATCGCTCGCTTGTGTTGAACGTGCCACCTGGTGCTTCGCCGCCAAAAACATAGATCCACCCATCGGCAAGTGAAACCGCAGCCGCGAGGGCTCCCCTCTTCGATGGCATGGGTTGAAGCTTTATCCATCTATCCAATGCCGGATCGTATGCTTCGTTGGCGTCCAGATTGGATGTAAGGCTGTCAATCCTGCCTCCAAAAACGAATAGTTTTCCGTCAAAGGCTGCCGATGTAAGATGCTGCCTTGGTGTTGGCATCGGTTCTTTTGTTGTCCATGTGTTTGTTGATGGATCGTACGCCTCGTTCAGGATAAGGGGACGAGTAAACGTCCCCAAATTACGAGGCACGCCGCCAACAGCATACAATGTGCCGTCTACGAAGTTGGCAGTTAGAGCTCCTCTTGCTGCCAGCATGGGCGCCAACTCGCTCCATCTGTCATGCTTTGGGTCGTAGACTAGCAACTTGTCGCTTGCAGTCCCATTTTCAAAATACCCTCCGACAACATACAGCTTGCCTTCATAGGATGCAGCTCCTGCGTGATGCAAGGGGTGCGGCAGCGAAGCGGCACTGCTCCAGCTTTCACTAATCGTATCGTACGCTTCGACTGTCGAAACCGCTCTGCCCGCACTGTCAAAGCCACCAACAATGTAAACTTTCATCTCGATGGCGGCTCCCGCAACCTCAGTCCTTGGAGTAGGCATTGGTTTGCCTTCAGTCCAGTATGGGAATTGAGGCCGTCGCGGAGGCTCCGTAGTAACAGGCGCAAACGCCAGTGCAGCAATTACGATTGCAGCGGCCACGCCGACGCCTATGATGATGTATGTACGCCGCGCCACGTGCAAAATAATGCGTCGTCTGTTAAATCAATTGCTCAGGCTGGAAATGATCTTGGCGGTCCTTTCAGCCCCGCGCGATTCCGCGGGATTGCTTCTGGCGCAAAGTCTTTCTTCGATGAGCTTCTCGAGTCGGAAAATGTCTTCATGCCCGAAGCCCAGGCGGGCGGCTCCATGCTCCTGCTCGAAGTGGCTCTTTATCGGGATGAAAATTCCCGGCGTACCGTAAGCTATGGACTCGTCGATGGTGGATCTCCCAGCAAGGGATATCACAAGATCAGCCGCGCATATCAGCTCGTGAAGGTTTTCTACGAAGCCAAGGTTACGGTATTCCGACGAATCCGGCAATGCTATCGAGGGACCAGATACGATGACGAGTTCCGAGTCTAATCTGTCTTTAATCCTAGAGTGCGCCTGTATTGCTTTCTCAATCAGGAATCTGCCTGCATCAGTGCCGCCGACGCTTAGAACAATCGTATTTTTTGCAAACCCAAAGCGCATGCGCAACGTATCCCTGTCCGCAGATGCCTGCCTTACTATCGGGCCGACGTGCACGACGTTGCCGTTATCTTCGCCGATGTCGGGGATAATGACAAAGTCGCAGCGGTCCATCATTTTATGCATCCTCCTGTTCATTATCTTCTCCACGATAGCCGCGGCGCCGGCTGTGAAATGGGTCTCGGTGAGATCAGTTATGAGTATCCGCCTGCGATTCATTTCTTCGCCAACTGCGATTGACGCAAAATCCTCATCGCTCACCAGCAGGCCGATGTTTTTGTCAAGAATTCCTCTGGCAGTTTCTTTGCACTTCTTGTAGAAAGAGTAATAGTCCAAAAGCCACCTGAACGAATGCTTCAGCTATCCTGATTCAACTGTAAATTTTTCCGGTCGGTAAACGTCAAGCGAGTTGAAACCCTTTCTCGTCAGCAGTTTGGTGGCACCTTCGCCGCTGACAAACAAAATGTCAGTATTCAGCTTCTCCGCAATGGCGATGCCCCGAGTTGCGTGTCCAAGGCCGATCGGGCTTGTAAAAAATGGGATCATTCTACATTGCTATCAGCTTGACATGATCCATTTTCTTGTTAGACCGGAATTTCTT
>CAZNOV010000105.1:0-4961 GCA_964574725.1 uncultured Nitrososphaera sp.
CTAGCGACGAATTTGCAAAAAAGCGCGGAAAAAAACTCAACCACAGTTTTAGAGAACGGGTCGAAAATCTGGAACGAACTATTCGCAAGGAGTTCGGTGACGCCAATTTTGTAATTGCAAAACTGGAGGCAGACTTTGGACCAGCCGCAACTTCCGGAAACGTGGCGGCGCTGGTGGCAAGCGCCGAAACGCAAAGCAAGGGCCAAATTCTTAATATAATGAGGGCCAGCAGAGGGCTCGGGCCGGTGCAGGTAATCGCCGTCAAGCTGGTGAGGGCCGAAGATGGCTCGCCTATCTCCTCAACGCGCATAAGACATGGCGAAATAGACAGCAAAGGGCGACTATTGAAGCGCGGCGAATGAGCCGAGATGGCCTGCGTTCATTGCGTCGCTGGGGCTAATCAATTATGTTTGATTAACGGGATTTTATCTCGGACATTGGAGCGTTACCTGTGTATCCTGAAGCTCCTATCGATTATGCGTCAGGGAAAATAGTAGCCGGTGTCAAGAACCTTCGCGAGGGCCTGGACCCCGACATACTAGCCTACTGGTACAAGCGGATTGAGGACAAGTCAAAGGAAATAGTCCCTCCACACCTAAGGGACAAGGTGCATTTTGAGCAGGACAGGATCCTGTGGATGAAGTTCAAGATGAACGTCTCAAAGAGGGCTGTGCCGTACGTCATGCAGGTAATCGAGGAGTACATTCCTGTCATGCCATACTCCACAGGTCTTTACTTCCGCAAGGTGCAAGAAATCCTTACTGATGAAATGAACAAAGAACTGCGCTAGTCTACGACTATTTCGGCGATAGCGCCTGCAGAATTGCTTGAAACAATCTTGGTCCTGCCGCTTCCGACCATTGTCAGGAACTCGTTGAGCTTTGCCACGGCTTCGCTATTTTTCATCACGACAGCGTGGGATGATCTATCTTTCAGCTGTATGACAATTTCATTGCCGATCATGGCGCTTATGCCTGCTACCCAAACAGCGTGGTCCTTCTGCACGGACAGCAGACCTGCCAGCTTTTCCGCCTCGTAGCGGTCTTCGCACTCGAACTTTAGGGTTTTCATTTTCCAAATGGCTTTTCATCGTACATGAATCTGGCTGTGACGTCCTTTGCCTTCTCCCGGCGCTTCTTGAACTCCACAATGAATGGCATGGCGCCCTTAGCCAGGTCTGACTTGCACTCGCCGCACAGCAGATTACCGCTCTTGCACTTGAGCATGCGCTCGTCTGACTGCTTTTCAGTGTCAAAAAAGTAGCGCAGGTACCAAAAGACCGGACACCCTAGCGCATTTGCCCCAAGCTGCCTCTGCAGCGCCACCGTGGGCTGACCGCCCGTAAACGAGGTGGATATTTTCTTTTCAACCATTTCGGGTTCGTCCGTGGTAAATATTGCGGTCTCTGGCCTCGAAGACGACATCTTGCCCAGCATCCCAAGTCCTGGGAGGAACTTGCTGTGGATCTGGGCAGGTTTGTAATATCCCATCCTGTCGGCCACATCTCTTGTCATCCGCCAGTAAGGATCCTGATCGATGGCGGCGGGGATCAGGACCGGGACCGGCCTTCCTTCCATAACTGACGGCAAAAAGCACGGTGCTGCCTGAATGGGAGGAAAGCCTATCATGCCAATGTTTGTGGAATTGGTGAATCCAAAGACTGCCTTAGCGGTAGAATATGTTATTCGTTTTGCGACTTCAGCTGCGATTGGATATAGATGCCCGATGTGCCTTGTGTCGACTATTATCTTTGTCTTGCGGGGATTGAACCCGATAGCGATAATGTCCAGAATATTCTCTTGCGTATAGTGTTCGATCTGCTCACGCGACCTATCCTGACCGTAAAAGAACTTTTCATCGTCTGTGATCTGAAACAGGAGGTTGGAATCGAATTTATCCTGAAGGTACTTTGTGAAAATCCACGGCATGAGGTGACCCATGTGCACCATCCCGGACGGCCCTCTTCCGGTGTAGAGGTAAAACCCGTCGCCCTTTGCCTTCCTTTCCAGGATCCAGTCAAAATCGCGGTGGGAAAAGAAATAGCCGAGCTTTAGCATTGGATGGATCTCGCCCGTCATCTTCTTGACCCGCTCGAGCAGCTCTGACGTTATCGCCTGGGTGCCGAATTTTTCGATCAGCTTGGCGTAGTCGACTTCGCCTTCCACTTCCCAAGGTGTGACCTTGAAGCCATCATTGCTGCTGACGCGATCGTTGTCGTCGGCCTGACCCATCGTTGCATCAACATTACATGAACGTTTAAAAAGTCTTTGTCGTGGTGTAAAGTTGAACGATGAGTCCAGACGCGCCGCCGCTTCACGCGATAGAGCGGGCGCTAATCAAAGCATTGAAGAATGTGGGTTCGCTGACGCTTCAGGCCCTTGCTGAAAAGGCAAACCTCGAGATCGATCAAGTCAGGCGCGGCGTTGAGTGGTTGAAGTTCAAAAACTTCGTGTCGATTGAGGAATCGTCTACTTCCTTCATTTCCCTCGGACCAAGGGGACAGGAGGCTGTGAATATTGGACTGCCTGAGAAAAGACTCCTCGAAGCGATCGAAAAAGGCAATACCACTGTTGCACAAATTTTGGCAAGCGGACTGCTCAAGAAGGACGAAATCAACGCTGCCATATCGGCCGCGAAACGCAACGGCTGGATCCAGTTTTCGGAAGGCGGCAGATTGTCTCTGACTGGTTCTGCGCAAAGGTCATCTGAAGATTCGCTTCTTCACAGACTGAGTGCGGGCAGAATTGAAGCGTCGCAACTAAACAACGAGGAAAAAGGCGCCCTTGAAAATTTGAAAAGAAGGCCAGATTACGTGATGCAGAATGAGGTAAGGGATAGCCGGATTTCCCTTACGGATTCCGGCAAAATCCTGATCAGCGGGGAGGAACAGAATCTTGCGCAAAAGCTAACCCCTGACATGATTACTTCGGGAAAGTGGAAAGACGTTAAACTTGAGGCACTTGATGTCGACGCACCGGCGCCGGTCGTTTTTTCAGGAAGGGTACATCCTCTTGTTGTTGTCATCGATGAAGTGAAGGAAATCTTTGTGGGCCTCGGGTTCGAGGAAATCGACGGTCCAATCTTGCAATCAGGCTTCTGGAACTTTGACGCCCTCTTTATTCCCCAGGAGCATTCGGCAAGGGAAATGCAGGACACGTTTTACGTTTCGGGGCGGACCCAGAAAATACTGGCAAGTGGGACACAGAAGCGGAAGGTCGAACAAGCTCACAGGAGGGGCTGGGGAAGCTGGAGCGCTGAGGAGGCAGAGCGCGTTGTCCTGCGTACTCACACTACGCCAGTTACGCTGGGGGCGCTCGCAGCGAGTAAGGTGCAGGACGCCAGGTATTTCTCTGTAGGCAGGGTTTTCAGGAACGAGAAGCCGTCTTACAAGCACCTGGTAGAGTTTCATCAGGTTGAAGGCGTCGCGACCGCGCCGGGCCTGTCGCTGCGCGACTTGATGGGCCTCCAGAAGGAATTCTACGCAAGAATGGGCATCATGAAAGTAAAGTTCTGGCCAACGTATTTTCCTTACACGGAGCCATCGCTTCAGAGCATGGTGTACAACGAAGCTCTTCAAAAGTGGGTCGAACTGTTCGGCATGGGCATTTTCAGGCCGGAAGTCACTCGCCCGCTAGGGATCAAAAATCCGGTGTTAGCGTGGGGAGGAGGTATTGAGAGAATAGCCATGCTTCGCTTTGGCGTTGACGATGTGCGCGAGCTCTATAGCAGCCGTCTTGGTTGGCTCAGGAGTGTACCGAGATGCCAGTTGTAGAGCTCGCCTTTGATAGAATTCGGAGGTATCTTCCGCGGGTAAAAATCGACAAGGTAATTGACATCCTTCCTTACGCTGCCCTTGACATAGAAGGCATCAAAGATGAGATCATAAGGGTAGAATACAATCCCAACCGGCCTGACTTTTCCTCAGATCACGGCATCTTTAGGGCGCTGAAAGGACTTCTTGAACTTGAGACGGGCATGCCGAGGTTCAGCTTCGTCCGAAAAAGCGGAGCCTCTGTTGTCGTCGACAGGCAGGTTGAGAAGATCAGACCTTACATCGCAGCGCTCGTGGCGACGAATGGTAGGCTGGATGACAATGCGATCAGGCAACTGATATCGATGCAAGAGGATTTAGACAATGGCATCGGCAGGCAACGCAAAAAAGCGTCGATTGGCCTGCACAATCTTGATCCGATCCAGTTCCCGGCACGGTACACCGCTGTAGGCGAAGATTATTCGTTCGTACCCCTTGCCGAAACATCTCCAATGACAATCAGGGAAATCCTGCAAAATTCTGAAACTGGGAGGCAGTACGGTCACATTCTTGAGAAATTTGACAGGTATCCGCTCATTATAGACAAGGCAGGCATAGTCCTTTCGCTCCCTCCGATAATCAATGGAAACACGACAAGAATAGACACTGGAACCCGTAACCTGTTTGTCGAGGTCACGGCGACCGACAGAAGGGCGTCAGAGGACATACTTGCAGCGATCGCAGCAACCCTGCACGACGCGGGTTTCAAGATCGGAGCAGTATCGATACACAGCGGAAGCGGCAGGATTGTGACGCCGCTGATGACCCCGACCGATGTCGTCGTGGAGATGGACTATGTCAACAGCGTCCTGGGACTGCAGCTCAGCACCAACCAGGCGGCAAGATGCCTGCGCAAGTGCAGACTTGACGCGATAGCAAGAGGAAAAAAGATAGTCTGCAAAGTTCCTCGATACAGATCAGATATTTCTCAACCGATCGACATAGTTGAAGAGGTGGCAATCGGGTACGGCGTCTACAATCTTGTGCCCAGATTTCCGTCATCAGGCTCGTCGGGCCAGAGAAATGATCTTTCACGATATTTCTCGGCTATCAGGGAAGCGCTAGCCGGACTGGGAATGCTAGAGTCGCTCAACTTTTCGCTTACAAGCCTGTCTCTTATACACATCTCCGAGCCCACGAGACTAGGCAT
>CAZNOV010000106.1:0-4905 GCA_964574725.1 uncultured Nitrososphaera sp.
TGGCAGAGGTTTTCTCGTACGAATCCATTATGCGATCACTTGCTACCTTTAGCCCTGTCGAGGTAACCATTGGCGGCGTGCTTCTGTTCACCTGGCTCGTGTGGCTTTTGTCTTATCAGCTCGGGCTTTTCTTGAATCTAAGATATTCCAACATCCGCTGGGCAAGACGAATATCCTTGCACATTCAAACGCTGCTACTTTGCCCTCTCGTAGGCCTGATTGAGACGTTTCCGGCGTTCTATTCTATAATAGAATATTACCTCAGAAAGAAAAAGAATAACCAGAAGGTACCTGTCTACGACTTTTACGTCATCAAGAAATGACTTGGCGTGCATGACCCAATATGCGATCGGTCTGTGCTTGATCACGATTCTGAACCATTCATCGGAAGCCGCAAACCGTCCTTCCTATGCTGGGCTCGCACAGTCAGCAGGGCAATTGTCGCGTAAAAGGCGGACACGAAGTACCAATTCGGAATCACGGTATAGTAGATGCTTGTTGAGCCTATGAACTGTGTCGTCCACTCACCATCGAGTACTAGTTTTCCTGCGTTCATGTCGCCGTCCCGCGGCGCAACTGCACGGAATGTAAACCAAGTGAAGTCCTCGATTACAATCATTACTGAGAATATCGCGCCTACCATTAGCAGTGTCAGGACCCAATTTTTTCGAATTGGATAGCTCAGAATGACCACCGAATATGCTGCAATCGCAAATATTCCTGCCATTACCAAATGATATGGGTAAAGCAACGAAAATATGATTGGTCTAACGCCATAACTCGGATCTATAATCAAATAATATTCAAAAGCCGCATATAGAATTGAGAAAACTACAACTGGGAGAATAAACCTGTTGCAGAAAAGACTGCTTGTTCGTGCCTCGGGGCCGCCATAGTGTTCTAGAACTTTGCTACGGAACATTCGTCGGAGGCTTTACGACAGTACATCGCATATAAGCTTTAGCGTGTAAAAGTTAGTTTTGAAATACTTGATATGACTGACTTCTGACATCCCCGTCAGAAGCTCGGCGACTGTGCCAATCATTCAACAGCATAGGCTATCACATATGGAAGCTATCCAAGTCAAATTTCTTGCTGGAGCGCCTTTATTCTATCAATGTCGTACTATTGCCAGGTACGGTTGCATTGTAGGAGTAACTGATCAGGTTCTCTGAATACGTAGCTAGCGGAGGGTTTTCTCGGTATAGATCCGGATATCCGACCTCTGACAGCACTTGCTGACCCTCATCTCCGACTACCCACTTGACAAAATCTAGTGTTGCATTTCTGCGAATTGTGCTATCCTGCTCACTGCTCGTGTCATTACGCGTATTCATCTCAAAAACGATGTAATACAGCCCCACAAACGAATAAGAGGAATTTCCTAGTCTAGTCATGTTTATGACTGGCGGCGGGGGTACCAGGTCGCCATCGGTAACATTCTTGACCTCCAGACCGTTTTCTACAGCATCGCCTATCGAATCGATCGAAGGCATAACGTACTGGCCCCTGGCATTGCCTAATGCTGCATACGTCATCTTTGTTTGAATCGCATACGAGAAGTCAATGTACCCAATTGAGTACGGTGTCCTCCTCACGGTTGCACCGAGCTCATCTGGTCCAGAGGCTTCTATACTATCAACCGGCCACGTGACATTCTTGATGGAAGAACGGCTAATCAGATGTAGCGAATTACCATTCCCTTGTTCGTGCACGACGATAATTTTTTCATTTGGAAGATTAAGGTCCTTGTTCAAGTTCCCGATAGCTGGATCGTTCCAGCTGGTAATGTTCCCGCTAAGTATCAGGTACAGTGTATTATTGTCGAGCCTTAGACCCGATGGTACATCAGGAAAACCCGGTACGTTATAGACGATAGCAACAGCCTGAGCGCTCACCGGAACATAATACGCATCGTACGCACTGCTGTCCATGGCACTGGAGTCTACTATTCTCAAATCGTCATTTCCTGTGCTGGATTCTTCCAGATAGCTCGCTTTTACGAGTCCTATTGCCTGATCGTCATTGTTATACTGCGTAACCCATCGCTGAACGAACGGAAAGGCGGACCTTGTGGATACTAGGTTGATAGTTGCCTTTTCCGGTTTTGTGTTGTTGCCACCGTCCGTGTTGTTACCCGGCTGTTCACTTGGAGGTTCAGACGTTCGCAAAAGTTCTGGCAACATTAGACCGACTACTATGATGCCTATGGCTAATATTCCCAACGACACGATCAATGCTATCTTCTTGGCGGCCAAAGCAGATCTAGACCTAATATTCCCCTTCAGAACTTTTAAGAATTGTCTCCTGACAAGTCGGCCGATAGGAATTTCTTTTCTATAGCTGACGACTTTACTACTCTTCTAGATGCTAGGCAATATAGAAAAAATGCGGTTCCCAGCGCGACAGGGTACCACCATACAATGCCATAGAACGACGTGTGAAAAGGAGTCATCACATCTTTTGGCCATTCCGCAAAAAGGATGAAGTAGAACATGTCTTCCAGCCAAATGAAATTAAGTATGTTGCCCGTTCCCCAAAAGATTGATTGGACTCTGACTCTCCTGCTCGCCCCAAAGATCAACTTGTCAAAGAATGGGTTAAACGAGATGAGGGTCGCGAGGACGAGCATTACTACATGGTAGAAATAGAATTGCCCGGCAAGATGGATATTAAGCGGGTATACGAGCACGCTTATGCCCAGAGGACTTGCAAGTAATGTGTGCTCGATCAAGCCGTACATCATTGCAAAAATAAAAGTCGAAACTGCAGATGTGATGTGTATTAGTGGAATCGAGAATCTTCTCCTTTCCTGAAGCCCTGATCGCATTATCCACAGTCTCAATTAACTTGGCAGCAACATGCAATTTATGTATCTCGATTCAGGCTGACGGCTTTTTCGAGATTCTATAGATCTTGCCATCTTCGTATGTCAGTACATACAACATTCCGTCAGGACCCGTCTCAAGGTCAGTGATTCGACCAAAGCCAGTGCCAAAAAGTATCGTAGATATTTCACTGGGAGAATCATCCGGAACAGGGTCTGCTACTAGGTCATTCAACCTTGAATCCTGAAATCGCAAGCCGGTTCTATTTTCATTCACCTCAAAAAAATAGAGGTTTCCGTTGTTGATATCACCGACAAAAATGTTATTCGCGTATTTGTCCCCAAGCATATTCGAATCAAGAAACTCCAATTCGGTAACTCCGATAGTAGTATACCAGCTGAAGACAGGATCTTCGTACCTTGCCCCCTCGAACATTACTAGGTCGCTGCCTATTGTGACGTTCGTCCTTCCAATGGGACCCGTGACCTTATGCCAGCCGCTGTTGAGGCCAGGTTTAACTATGTTAATTTCATCGTAAGTCTCGGGCCCATTCTCAGTCATCCACAAGGCATGCGATACAGGATCAAAGTCCATCCCGAAACCGTTGCGGATGCCATAAGCATAATAACGCCCCAGCTTTGAGTCGGCGTAGCCGCTCCGATTCCCTGTAAGCGGATTGTCTTCCAGAGGCATCCCTGTGTCTCTATCGACTCGAAATATCACAGACTTGTCATCGGGCTGCCTGCCTCCGATCTCATTGTCAAGCATTCCTCCACCCGCGTTTGTGTCACCAATCACAGCGTAAAGACGACCGTCGAATGGTCCTATCGTGATCTTGCCGCCATTGTGGAATGGCCCTGGGTCACCAGGAAGATCCAAGATTCTTACCGGGTCAGAAAGAATCCTCTTCTCCCAGTCATATTGGTATTTGTAGACTCGGTTTCTTAGTTTTTCGCTTCCGCCTTCTGATTCGCCGACGATTTCTGTGAAGTAAAGAAATACATCGGTACCCGCGCTCTGATTCGTGTCGTCGCCGCTCTTTGCTATTGCGATGCCAAGTAGCCCGCGTTCGACTTCGTTCGCTACCTTAATTTGAATGACGGGCGGAACCAGAAGCTGGTCATTAGAAACGAGGCGGACCTCGCCGTCGTTTTTCTGCAGGACCAAGATATTGCCTACATCCAAGAACGCCATGCTTGTAGGAAATTCCAATCCTTCTGCCACGAGCTCTATCGAGAGTGAATCATCATTCAATTTCGGCAGATCTTGCGCGTCCATTGACCCTGGAGGGCCGGGTTCAGAAGTAGGAAGGGTCCACACCACGAATGAAACGAGCACGAATGTAGCGGCCACAGCTCCTCCAATCGCAGCGATGAGCTTTTTTTTAAACACCAACGCATCTATCAAGAGTTTCCAACTATATCTGGATGGCTGCACGTAATCTGGTTCCTAAAGTAAGAGAAGTTAGATTTCCATCGGCGATGATCGATAGCTTGCTTGCCAGGACGCAGGTGATAGATGATTGTCCTATTGTACGTGCGAATTTCTCTTGGCTTGAATCTTGTTCAGCAGAACGGGAACAAACTTTGTTTCAGTAATGGGTCTCACTATCACATCTTCCTGTCCGACACCGGGGAGAAGGCAGAGAAATTCTGATGGCACCCGGCAGTCAGATAGAAAGATCGTTCTGATTTCGGGAGACAGGATCCTCAGCTGCTGGAATACTTGGAGCCCGTTCAGTACAGGCAGTCCTATGTCAATTATGGCCGCTGAATAATGCCGCGAGCCCATTGCGACGAAATGCCTGATCGCTTTTAGCGGGTCTAGAAATGCGTCGACTCGCAGGCCGGCAGATTCGGCAATCTGCCTGATCGTCGACAGTGACTCGCGTTCATCATCTATCAGCATTACAGACGGAATTGCAGGAACAGGTTTGACATCAGCCAAGTCGGGTTCGGATATGGGATCCTGCTTCGCGTCGTCTCCCGAAGAATTGCGGACAGCGCTAGCAACGTTCCTGAGAGGATGTTCATCCTCGATCCCATTGGAAGCAGCGCCATTCTGTCCTACTTCGTAG
>CAZNOV010000107.1:0-4897 GCA_964574725.1 uncultured Nitrososphaera sp.
ACATTATGTTGAGAAATAGGATAAGTGGCCTGCCCGTAGTGGACTCGAAGCAGACGTTGGTAGGAATAGTGACAAAGACCGACGTGGTTAAAGCCCTAGCTTCACACGCGTGAACAAACAAGGTGAATCCGCCGTGGTAGCCGCAATAATGACGATCCCGGCCCTGCAGGGCGTATTTTCGCTGGTTCCACTGGAAGGGTCGGAGTGGGCGCTCGTCCTGATGCTGGCAACTCTTGGATTCATATATACAGAAGCAACAAAGGCGGTGATTGCGCTAAGACGCAGGAATAATGCCAAGTTATTGCAGGTGGCTGGGAAAGGGGGCAAAAATCGTGAGATCCATTGGTGAACAAAAGGCATGGCTCAATAAAGAAAACGTGGGCCTTATCCTAGGTCCGCTTCTCTTTGTCGTTACCGTCCTTGTGCCTATTCCTGAAAGCATGGCTAAGGCAGCTGCAGACAATTCCGTGGCTTCATTTGGACCCCAGATCGCCCTCGGAGTCATGCTGTGGATGATCGTCTGGTGGGTCACGGAATGCATACCGCTAGGAATTACAGGCATGATTGCCCCTCTGGTGCTAACTATCTCGGGCGTCCTGACGATTAGGGAGGCCGTCCAAAACTTTGCTGACCCCATCATCTGGATATTTATTTCCGGATTTATCCTGGCAGCCTCATTCCAACGATGGGGGCTTGATAGGAGAATAGCCTATTCGTTGGCTATCCTGTACCGCGGAAGCAACCCAAAGATTGCCACCTTTTTTGTCGCATGCCTTCCGGTATTCCTGCTTACAATGACAGGCTCCATCACTGCATCCACGACCATAGTCTTCCCATTCCTTATCGCCTTCATGAATATCCTGAATATCCCTATTCGCACAGAGAAAAGTGAAGCTGCGGCTGGGAAAAGCAACTATGCTGAAGCCAGTTTCCTATCTCTCGGCCAAGCTGCCACCGCCGGGGCAATGCTTTTGTTGATAAGCACCGCGCCCAACCTTGTCGCGAAGGCAACCGTCGAAAAGTTTGTGCCGGGAGAGACCATATCGTTTGCCGACTGGTTCGTGATAGGTACTCCACACGCAATAATGGGTCTGCTAGTTTCATGGGCAGTTATTTTCTTGTTTATCAAACCAGAAATCAGAACCCTGCCTGCGACAAGGGACCAGTTCAAAGCAAGCCTGATGAACATGGGTGGAATGAAAAGAGAAGAAAAAGCTGTCCTGGCAATATTGATAGTGGCAATGTTTCTATGGCTTGTGCCCTCGCTGCTTAGGTCTTCTCCCGTGGGCGACCTAGGGGCATTCACTGGCATTCTCAATGCATTTGCAGCTAATGTCACAGAAGCCATTCCTGCTCTAATGATAATAATCGCAGTTGCGATGGTCAGAACTGGCAGGGGCAGGCAGCCCTTGCTAAAGTGGGATGAAATGGCCAAGTCCGTGGACTGGAACATTGTCATGCTCTTTGGAGGTGGGCTCGTTCTTGGCATGGGGATTGAAGTGAGCGGCCTAGCCTCGTGGATGGGCGACCAGATATTCTCGTTTATAGGAGGGACGGAAGTCACTCCTTGGGTTGTATTCGCGGCCAGCGCTGGAATGGGCTTTGCCGTCAGCTACGCTGCCTCCAATACAGCATCCGCCGTGATAACGTGCCCAATAGCTGCCGCTCTCGCAATAGGGGCAGGCATAAATCCTATCCCCCCAATAATTGCAGCCGGTCTGGCGTGCTCTATATCAAGCGCGATCCCGTCTACGACGCCGCCGATGGCAATTGTGTATTCCTCTCGTGTTGTGCGGATATCCAATATGTTCAGGACAGGCATGACCTCTGATCTGATAAGACTCGCGCTGTTAATATTCCTCGGACCACTGCTTGTAGATCTGCTATTTTAATTGATTAGAAATTCCCGCGTCTTCGTTTGATACCGCTTATGGAAGCAAGAACAATGTCATTCCGAATTGCATCACGTCCACTTGTCCAACCTAGTATCTATTTCGTTGCATCAGCCGCAGAGCTCTTGATGTGAGAATTATCCACTATCTGACTACCAACACGGAACACTTGGCGTGGGCTACCACGCCACTGGCAACACTTCCAAGGAGAAAGCGCTTGACGCCGGTTCTTCCCCTTGTGGCAATTACTATCAAGTCGACTTCTTGCTTGATGCCGTAATTCACAATCGAGTCTGCTGCCGAAGCTACATCGAGCACAGTTTCAGCGCTAACCTTCACTCCTTCCTTTGCCGCAATGGCCCGAACATCGTCGTACCAAGTTTCTGCGTGACGCTTTGCTTCCTCTACGTAGCGCAAGATGACCAGACCCGCTGCCTTGTACTCTACGTAAGGAGGGTTAACTACTGCGTGCATGCAAATTATTTCCGCTCCGGCCATCTTGGCGACCTTGACGGCAAATCTGGCAGCTTTGAGAGACGAATCAGAACCATCGAGTGGCACTAGGATCCTTTTAACCTGGATATCGTCGTCAGTCACTGTCCTACGCTCCCTCCTGAAATGCCTCTACGAGGTCTCTAGCAGTAACCATCGCCACAATCTTGTCTCCCTTTAGCAGCGGCAGCCTCTTGATGCTGTGATCAGACATTATCTTGGCCGCGTCCCTTGCGCCGATTCCAAGCCTTGCGGTTACAAGAGGGTGGGTGCAGTAGGCGCCCACTCTTTCTTCGATATCGACATGCTTGTCCAAGACTTTGTTGAGCAGATCGCGCTCGGTGAATAGCGCGTACGGCGGACCGTTCGCGGTTGCGAGTACACTTCCAATTCCTTTCTTGAACATCAGCTTGGCAGCGGCCAAGATAGTGCTGCTGGGTCTGAGCGTGAAGATCCTGTTTGTCATCGCTCTTTTTATCGAAGGGTTCCTGTCCGTTTGGAGGAATGCCCTGACAATGTCCGATGCGGTTATTATGCCAACCAAGCGATCTGCGCCAGTCACTCTTTCGATCTCGAATACCAACAATCTTGCCTTTTTAGTAATCATGGATTTTGCTGCATCAATAACGCTGGTTTCTGGCGTTACCTTGGTAAACTTTTGCGTTAGTATGTACCTGACATGCTTGTTTGGTATTGTCTTGTTCAGAACCAGGTACTGCAGCAATTCGCGCTCGGTAATAACGCCGGCCACCCTTCCATCCTCTACCACTGCCAGATTTCCTATGCCCTTGAGTATCATTATTTTCACGGCATCGACAAAATTCGTCTCTGGTCCAACAGTAACCACCGGCGAACTCATGAAATTGCCAACTTTCAGATAGCGTTCTTCAGCTTCCTGCTTCATACCTGAACTTTGCACCAAATTTATTTAAGGAGGAAGATTGCAGTGCAATGCAGAAGATACTGACATCAGATATACGTTAGCAGGCTGATCCACGCCATTGACTTTCAGAATACTTGTCCCATACGACGGTTCCAAGTGGTCTGATAAAGCAGTAAAGCAAGCTGCAGAGCACGCAAAACTGCTGAGGGACACAGAAGTTACGCTTTTCTACGTAGTGCCAGAGGTTCATCCGCCACCCAGCTACAACTATGGCATGCGCCTTCCTAATGTCCGGTCAACAAAAGAATATCTAAAAGAGCTTTATCAAAGAATGAAAAACGATGCTTCGGAAATGCTGAACAGGAAGAAGAAACAATTTACTGATGTCGGCGTTGACAATGTACTCGTCAAGGTATCAATTGGCAATCCTGTAAAGCAGATACTTGAGATGGCGACGGCTGAAAAGTCGGATTTGATAATCATAGGCAGCATTGGGCGCAGCGGCATTGCAAAATTAAAGACCCTTGGCAGTGTATCAAGGAGTGTTAGTGAGAGAGCAGCGTGTCCGGTCATGATCGTTCATTAAAACAGGAGGATGGCTGGATCAAGGTAATGCAGAATGACGGCCTAACGACGCCTCCCTGTTCGCACTAAGGAACAATTACCGCTCTTCCAATGATCTGTCCGTGCCTCAGCAATTCAACTGCGTGGTTTATTTCCTTCAATTGGAAGCTCTGATATGCGTGTTTTATCTTACGCTGACTCGCCAATTCTATCACTTCCTTCAGCTCGTTATAGTTACCCCACAACGATGCGAGTACCTGATATTCGTTTACCATGGCTGGCAAGAGTGGGACGTTTATCTGGCTTCCAAAGAGACCGACCACCACCAGAGCGCCGCCCTTTGCCAATATCCTGATCGAATCGCTTATTGTATTCTCTGCGCCGACGGTGTCGAGCACGACGTCCACTCCGCGGCCATCTGTGAGTTGCGAAACCTCATCGTGTACATTCTTCGTGGTGCTCGAATTTATCGTATAGTCTGCGCCAAAGTTCTTGGCAAGGCTGAGCTTTTTGTCGTTCCGGTCTATGGCAAAAACAGTCGAGTGGGGCGCAAGTAGACTAGCATACTGGATGCCATAGGAACCAAGGCCGCCCATTCCAACCACTGCAATGCTTGTCCCAGGCCCTAGAACGTGCCTGACCTTCTTGATTGCCCTGTAAGGTGTAAGACCCGCATCAGTGAGCGGCGCAAGTTCCTCTGGGTTCAACCTGCCCTTTTTGGGAGTCTTTACAAGGAACCTGTAGGAGGGTACGAGCATGTATTCAGAGTATCCGCCGTTGCGTTGCGACAGACCGGGCCAATGTGGAGCGACGCAAAGCTGCTCGTCTCCTCTCTTGCAGAACGTACAGATCCCGTAGCCCCACCCGCCAAATATTGCAACAAGCTCGCCCTTGCTGAAAAGCCCTTCCGGGACAGTATCACCTATTTCTTCAACCCAGCCGGCATTTTCATGACCTGGGATCTTTGGCAGATCGAGTGGGATCGCGTCCTTCCACTCGCCATTCATCAGATGAAGGTCACTGTGGCAGAGGCCGGCCGCGCCGACCCTTATGAGGACCTGTCTCT
>CAZNOV010000108.1:0-4775 GCA_964574725.1 uncultured Nitrososphaera sp.
GGATGTACTCAAAGTTCATTTCTTGGCAATTTAGGACTCTTCAGAAAAAAGGGCTGATAGCGCAGGGCTCACATCCGGTCGGATGGTGTCCGTCGGACCAGAATCCGGTCAGCCAGCATGACACGATGGGTGACGTCGAGCCGGATTTCAATGAATACACTGTGATCAAGTTCAGAGCCGATGATCTTGTTTATCCCGCGGCGACGCTGCGGCCCGAAACATTGCTTGGAGTCACAAACATGTGGCTCAACCCTGAAGTCGAGTACGTGCAGGCTGAAGTCGATGGTGAAAAGTGGCTGGTAAGCACCGAAGCGGCAAGAAAGCTCGAATTTCTCAATCGCAAGGTGAGAATAGTGAAGACCGTGAAGGGCAGTCAAATTATCGGAAACAAGGTGATCAACCCAGTCAACAACACGGAAATTCCCGTATACCCGGCGTCGTTTGTTGACCCCGACAGCGGAACGGGGGTGGTCATGTCCGTTCCGGCGCACGCACCGTACGACTTCCAAGCTCTCGAAGACTTAAGGTCTGACAAGAAAACTCGGGAGGATTTTGGCATTTCAAATATTGTGACCCCTATCAAGATAATCGAATCGGAAGGGCATCCCGGCATTCCAGCAGAGGAAGCGATCAGTAAGTTCGGCGCGACTGACCAGAGCGATGAAAAGTTGGAGAAGGCGACGAATGAGCTCTATTCGCACGAATTCTACAAGGGAAAAATGATGCAAAACACAGGCAGGTTTGCCGGAATGAGCGTCGCTGACGCAAAAAATGAGATAAAGAGTGTGCTCACGAAAGGGGGTCATGCCGACACGATGTACGAGCTTGTCAAGAGGCCTGTCGTATGCAGGTGCGGGGCTGAATGCGTAGTCAAGATACTTAGCGACCAGTGGTTTCTGAACTACGGGGACAAGCACTGGAAAGGTCTTGCGCACGAATGCGCCAACAGCATGGACATCGTGCCTCAAGACATTAGACAAGAGTTCGACTACGTAATCGACTGGCTTCGAGAGCGAGCATGCGCCCGCAAGTCAGGACTTGGGACGAAACTGCCATGGGATCCGGACTGGATAATCGAAAGCCTGTCAGACTCGGTCATATACATGGCGTATTACGTGATCGCAAAATACGTGAACAGCAAAGAAATGTCAGACGACAACATCACAGACACTTTCTTTGACTATATTCTGTTAGGCATTGGCAGCACGGAGCGTGTCTCTGATGAATGCAAACTGTCAGTTTCGACAGTCCAACAAGTGAGGGACGAGTTCCTCCACTTTTATCCAGTTGACTCCAGACATTCCGGCCGGGACCTTGTGCCAAACCATCTTACATTCTTCATATTCAACCACACTGCGATCTTTGACAAGGATCACTGGCCCCAACAAATTGTGGTCAACGGCTCTGTCTTGATGGAAGGGAAAAAGATGTCAAAATCGCTTGGCAATATCATCCCTCTCCGCGCTGCTATCCGCGAATACGGCGCGGACACGATCAGACTTGCAATAATGGTTTCGGCCGAAATCCTACAGGATGCAGATTTTTCATTCGACACCGCCAAAGGACTTCGAGCAAAACTGCTGGGCATTCTTGAGATGGCTGCAAAGTGCAAAGGAGTAAAGCAGGGAAGTGGGGCAGAGCTCGAAGACAGGTGGCTTGTCAGCCGGCTCCAAAGAGTTGTCGCCGAAACCACTTCTTCGATGGAAAAGCTCAGAATGAGAGAAGCAATACACCATATCCTATATTCTCTCGATCAGGATCTTCAATGGTACATGAAGAGAGCAGCCGCCAAGAAAAGGGATAACGTCTTGCCTACACTGAAAGAGCTCGTTGATACCCAGTTGAGGATGCTCTCACCCTTCGCGCCATTCACGGCTGAAGAAGCGTGGGAGCAGATGGGAAACAAGCAAATGATTGCATCTGCAGGCTGGCCCGTCTCCGTGGAAGAAAGAATTGACATGGTAGCAGAAGAATCCGAGTTCGTGATTGCGAGTCTCCTCGCCGATCTTCAGAGCATCGTCAAGGTTACGAAGATAAATCCGACCAAGGTCGCTGTCTACACTTCATCTTCCTGGAAGGTCCGGGTTTACAGGGAGATACTTGCGAAGGTCATGGAAGGCAAGACAAACTTTGGAGAGATAATGAAACTGCTGATAGCCAACCCTGAGACTGCAGTGGTTAAGACAGACCCAAAGCTGGCTCAAAGAATGATCGATGACATTCTCTCGGCGCCTTTGGAAGCGAGGAACAGGAGACTGGAGTTGAAGGATTTTAGCGAGGCAGTGGCGATCAGAGACGCCGAAACCCTCCTATCAGGCATGACCAACAATGCGGAGATACTAGTCTATTCTGAAGAAGATTCGACAAAGTACGATCCGAAGTCGAAGGCAAGATCCGCCAGACCGTTCAAGCCAGCGGTATACATGGAATAGGCCTGCATGGTCTACCCGCGGAACTTACGCTTTGCAACGACGGAAGAAATCATATAGAGCCCAAAGCCTGCCGCTGCGACAATCAGACCATACAGAGATAAGGACTCTCTTTCCCAGTACTGGCCAAGACCTACAAGGATTGCCCCAAAGATCAACAGCCCTATGCCCGCCCGCGCAGATCCGGGCACGCGCATTTTCTTTTGTGCAGACAATCTTGATATGCCTAGACCCGGCCGGTTAGATATCCCTTTGCCGCTTGCGCCGGCCAAACCGATTTGAATATCTTTTTATTGGATCTTCCGACTAGTCATCAGAGCGTAATGAAAATTGCAGTTGTCGGGATCGGGGTGGCCGGCGCCTATCTCATGAACAGGTTGAGCGACGATCACGATAACGATGTTGTTGGCTTTGAGCGGATGCCCCGGGATCAGCACGACGCTGTGTGCGCATGGGCAACGTGTAAGAATGTAATGGCAGATCTTGCTGGCAATTGCGGCCTGGACTTCGACAACTATGTCCTACACGAAGGCAAGCACATGCGGGTAGACCTTCGACACAATGAAAGCGTCGACATCGGGCTCCGGGGCATGGTGAGCTATGACAAGCTGCGGTTGATACAGGACATGATAAGAGGAACAGAGATCCGGTTCGGGAGAGCTCCTCTAAAAGACGAGCTCGAGTCAGATTTTGACATGATCATCGATTCGACAGGCTTCCATCGAAACTACCTTCCTAGGATCGAAAACGAAATGTGGATCCCATGCGTGCAGTATAAAGTAAAGTATCCGGCGGGGAGGGAGCCCTTTGACGACTTTTATCTGAAGACCTTCCCGTCGATGTCGGGGTACTTCTGGTATTTTCCTCTGGGCAACGGCTACGCGCACGTAGGCGCCGGCGACTTCTTGAAGGCACACTGTCGCTTTGTCGACGAATTCCTGAACAGACACGAATGCGAGGTGATAAAAAAAGTAGGCCGGCCGGTCCGGCTGACACCTCCGGCCAGCTGCGAACCGTTCACCGACGGCAGGAAATCCGTGGGGGTCGGAGAGTCCATCGGCACGGTCTACCCTCTGCTTGGTGAGGGAATTATCCCCTCCACCTGGTGCGCCGAGATTTTCCTCAGGAACATTCACGACTTGCAGGCCTATCGCCAGGCAGTGATCGACAGGTTCAGAGTGTACTCTCTTGTGTTCAAATTCATTCAGCTAAAAATATCCGGCAAATTCAGCATGGTCAGGCACGCCATCGACATGCTCAAGGTGTACAGGCACATGAAAAGCCAGCAGGACAGGTATGGCATGCAGGTAAAGATGGCCGACATGCTCAAGGTCTCCTCAATCTAAAGCTTTAAAAATCGAACTGGGGCAGTTGAATCCGATGAGCTCAGGCGCCGACCCCGCAAAGCAGCAACAGCTGGCTGCGATTGAACAGAGGATCAACGAAATGGTGCAGCAGTCACGAGTTCTTGAAGCGTACATGAACGACATCGTGACGCGTCAGCTGACAGTAACGAGACTGATGGAAGAAGCGCGTCTTGCGTCTACGACCATCCAGAATATCACCTCTGAATCTGAAGTCGAATCCCTGATGCCCGTGGGAATCGGCGTCTATGTAAAGACAAATGTTCCGCCAATAAAGAAGCTCCTGGTTAGCATGGGCGCGGGAGTCGCCGTCGAAAAGAGCAGGGACGATGCGTTAAATTATGTCGAAGCCAGAATCAAGGAATATGAAGTGGCTGCGAGGCAGCTCGAAGCGCAGAGGCAGGACATAGAGATGCGTATGGAGCAGCTTCAGGCGCAGGTCAACAAGATGGTGAGGACGGCTCAGTCCCAGCAGCGCTGATCCCGTATCTGAAGAGCCATGTTTGACAAGCTGAAAAAAGCATTCTCCAGCGCTGCAAAAGGACTTGGACAGAAGGAAATAACTGAAAAGGTTCTCGACGACACGCTGTTTGATCTTCAAATGTCGCTTCTAGAGAGCGATGTTGCCCAGGAGGCGGTCGACGCCCTTTCCACAAGGCTGAAAAAAGAGCTGCTCGGCCTAAAGCTCGAAAAGGGAGAGGACGCGGGCAAGATCATCCAGTCCAGACTCCAGAATTCGGTGGCCGAGGTGTTTGCCAATGCCGGCAGGCTTGACATCACCGAAAAGATAAGGGCCAAAAAGGAGTCAAAATCAGGCCCGTTTGTAATCGTATTTCTCGGGATCAATGGGACAGGCAAGACGACTACTGTGGCAAAGGTTGCGAACCTGCTGAGAAAGAGCGGCTTTACTGTTGTGATTGCCGCAGGCGATACCCACAGGGCAGGCGCCATAGAGCAGCTTTCGCAGCATGCAAACAGGCTG
>CAZNOV010000109.1:0-4725 GCA_964574725.1 uncultured Nitrososphaera sp.
CTGCGAAGCAACATCCCCGCGATAAGCGAATACGTCTTTTACTGGCTCGATCCGGATTTTGCAAAGAGGGCAAAGGAAAAGCAAGGGGGCTTTATTGTTGGCGGCGAAAACTACGGTCAGGGCTCCAGCAGGGAGCACGCGGCCCTTGCACCGATGTACCTCGGGGTCAGGGCAGTGATCGCAAAGTCCTTTGCAAGAATCCACAGGGCAAACCTGATCAACTTTGGCATACTCCCGCTGGAATTCCAGACCGGCTCAGACTACGACCTGCTCGCGCAAGGGACTCGCCTGACGATAGACGACGCCGTGAGCAGCCTGCAGGATGGCAGGAACAGCGTTACGGCTGCTGCAGGTGAAAAGAAGGACGCCATAGTTCTAAAGGTAGACCTGACGCCTAGGCAGAGGCTGATCCTGGTGGCGGGAGGGCTGCTCAACTTTATCCGATCAAAGCATCAGCGATCGTAATGGCTGTCAAGTTTGCCATCGTGATCGCCGCCGTGGCCGTGGCGATGATTTTCCTTCTGCTTTTTCCTGGCTTTGAAAGCGATCAGCCTCCTGCTACACAGTCAAGTATAGACCTGGAATACAGTAGGCAGCATATCGTCAGGACAGAAGACAACTCGCTGGTGGCAGCTACCGCAGAGCTCCTTATCATCAAAGATGACGGCTCGGCGACGTACAGCAAGATAAATGGCACTAGCACAGACGAACGCTCTTTTTCGGTGGACAGCGATGACATGAAGCGCTTGCGGGCTCTTGTAGAGATGGGCTTTATGCAGGTGCCAGAACATGACTATGTTCAGAAAGAGGGTCTGGCCAGCTTTACAAAGTACAAACTTGTAGTCACGGAAGACGGGAGCTCCAATGCCGTCAGCTGGGTTGATGCCGACTCTTATGAAGGAGTGGTACCGCCCCTCATAACCAACATTGGATCGCGGCTGGATGGCATCATTTCAGGGCTTGCCTGACAGAAAATATATAGAGCATTCGAGCGAGTTGAGATCATAATGACGATATCTCTCGTCGCCACCGAGCCAAAACCCAAGGGCGTCAAGATCGAGATCACAGACACCAACGCCCGGATCATCCGCGGGACTACTCTGCTCAAGCGAGGTTTTGCACACATGCAAAAGCATGGCGTGGTGATGGACGTCACAAATGTAGAGCAGGCAGTCATTGCAGAGGAGGCGGGCGCGGTAGCCGTCATGGTACTGGACAAGCTCCCGTTCGATGTCAGGAAGGCCGGCGGCGTGGCTCGAACCGCCAGCGTCAAAGTAATACAGGAAATAATGGACGCGGTGACGATACCGGTCATGGCAAAGTGCAGGATCGGCCACGTTGACGAAGCCAAGGTACTCGAAGCTACGGGAGTCGACATGATAGATGAAAGCGAGGTGCTCACACCAGCTGACGAGGAGCGCCACATCTGGAAGTGGGATTTCACGACTCCCTTCGTCGATGGCGCCAAGAATTTGGGAGAGGCGCTCAGGAGAATCGAGGAGGGCTGCGCGATGATAAGGACAAAAGGGGAGCCCGGGACAGGAAACGTTTCTGAGGCGGTTACTCACATCAGAATGGTCAACACCGAAATACGGAGGATACGCTCGATGTACCACGACTCCGACAAGCAGGAGTTGATGAAGGCCGCCCGCGATTTGAAAGTGTCCTACGCCATCGCGGAAGAAACTGCGCGACTCGGGAGGCTTCCGGTCGTCAACTTTGCGGCGGGTGGGATCACCACGCCGGCTGACGCGGCGTTTCTCATGAACCTTGGCTGCGATGGCGTCTTTGTCGGCTCGGGCATCTTCAAGTCAGAAGACCCCGCGCAGAGGGCCAGGGCAGTAGTGCTCGCCACTACATTCCACGACGATCCCAAGATTGTCATGGAAGCGCAAAAGATGGTTGATGAAAAGAAGTCGCTGCTGGGCCTTGACACAAAGAACCTCGAGCTAAGGATGCAGGAAAGAGGGCAGTCAGCATGAACAGTGGGAGCAGAAAGAAATCAGTAACCATCGGAGTTCTTGGCTTTCAGGGCGACATCGAAGAAAATGTGGCTGCGACTGAGCAGGCAATCAAGGATCTGCAGGTAGACGGAAACGTGGAAATAGTGCGCTATCCGGAAGAGATGGAAAAGATAGATGGTCTGATCCTCCCTGGAGGAGAAAGCACTGTGCAGAGCACCCTTGCCGCGATTCAGAGGTCACTCCCCGTGATAAAGCGACGTATATCGGAGGGCATGCCAGTTCTGGGTACGTGTGCGGGCATGATCATGCTTTCCAAGCGCGCTTTTGACAGGGTGGTTGGAGACACAAAGCAAAAGTTGATGGGAAGCTTGGACATCGTTATTGAAAGAAATGCCTTTGGAAGGCAGATCGAATCATTTGAAGCTGAACTTCCAATTTCAGCGATGGGCAAGGATCCGTTCAAGGGAGTGTTTATCAGAGCTCCCGCTGTTACCGAAGCGGGCAAGGATGTTGAAGTACTAGCGCGTTTCAACAACAAGATCGTAGCGGTAAGGCAAAAGAACGTCATTGGTACAGCATTCCACCCCGAGCTTTCTGGAGATTCTCGGATACACAGGCACCTCGTAAAGATAGCCCTTGATTTCAGGCGAGACCACAAGAGCGAGGAATAATCGTATCCCAATTTGGGGGTCTCGACATAAAGAATTTCCCAGAAAAGGATAGTTTCTTATAGCAGAATCCCTCAGCTAGGAAGCTGGTGGCACCCAGAATCGAATACGACAGGACAGGAAAAGTGCTGAGGCAGGCACTTCGAGTCTTGGGCGAATCATCAAAGCCGATTCTTATGGAATACATAATGAAGCGATACGGCGTTTCCATCGACCGTGCCGAACAATGTTCCAACCAGGAAATTGAAATGATCCTCAGAGAGATCTTTGGACGCGGCTCCGATATTATCGCCGGACGATCGCAGAGAACGTAAATTTCCGGGATTGCACAGGATCGTACGGCTTCGTTAGCTAATATATGGAGATCATTTGCAGTAGTGCCGTGGGTGCGGTCGAACACTGCGAAGATATTGTCCAACTTGACAAGAGTATTCTATTGGCAGCAATAATCGAAAATGCCAACCTTCTTGGATCTTATTTCCGAAGACCCATGGTTCCACCGAATGAAGAGAGGTTCAAAGTGCTCCGCATTCAGACAGAACTCATGGTTTCCATGGCAAAGAACAATGAAGATTTTTTCGGCGAACTTGGATACTTGATGTTTCATAGCAAGCTATTGGATGTTTTCCTCTTCCCACTTGACAGAAATCGCAGGCTGAAGATCCTTACGGTTGCAGTAAAGCGGCCCTATGATCACGAAGAAATTGCGAAACTGATCCAGCACCGAGCTAGGAAAATCAAAGAT
The DNA here is from genome assembly GCA_964574725.1 of uncultured Nitrososphaera sp. Taxonomy (GTDB): domain Archaea; phylum Thermoproteota; class Nitrososphaeria; order Nitrososphaerales; family Nitrososphaeraceae; genus Nitrososphaera. The sequence continues at coordinate 3,378 of CAZNOV010000109.1, forward strand.
TGAATTTCCGCACGTTGATGCGCAGGCTCCGACGGATGGCATTTTGAATCCAGGGGAATTTGAGTGTCAGGCAGTTTACTTGCAGCTCTATATGAATTCGGCCAATTGCTGCCTCTCTAGTACAGGTCATAGAGATACTTGACAGAGCACCTGAATGCCGAACTTCACTGCCACAACATGTTCTCAAACTACCAAAACTCGTCGGTCAGGCTACCGTTCGACTGCGGCATAAGAATTGAGGATCAGCTTGACGCGGCCCTTGCAAGAGGCATCGACGTCATTTTCGTGACCAACCACAACACACTTGACGGGTACAAACAGATCATTGAATACAAGAACGCTCACAACAGGTTCGACAGGATCGAGATCTATCCGGCAGAGGAGATCACGATCGACACCCAGGGGCACATACTGGCCTACGGTTTGCACAGCAGGATTAGGCCCGGGTTGAGCCTCGAAGAAACCCTTGACGAGATAAGAAGGCAGGATGCCGTTTCGTGCGCGGCCCATCCGTTCGCGATCACTAACGGGATACGTGAAAAGGCTAGCAAGTGTGACATGATCGAATCTTTCAACAGCAACAACGTAGATCGGTTTTCAAATGTGATAGCAGAAAAGTTCGCCAAGGAACACAACATGCTCCCAATTGCGGGAAGCGACTCGCATGTGCTGTCAACGATTGCAAAATGTGTGAATGTCATCGAGTCAGAAAACAATGAAGACTCAATCCTGCAGGCGATGAGAAGAGGCATGCTGCAGGTCTCGCATAGGGAATATGCGTCCAATGAGCAGGTTTTCGAGCACGCATACTACATCATCTCAAGCTCCAAGGAACTGCTGCTCGAATACGCTTTGAGGCACCATCGGCGCGCGTACTCGGCGGCAAAGTGGGCGCTCGATTCCTTTGTCGCAAACCCAAACAGCAGAGTGTGGCATTCGCTTGCCGGGTTTGTACTGTATCTGGCGAAGAGGGCATCTGAAAAAGTGAATATCAGGGGGTACGACCCCAGCATTTTTTCCAAAAGGCCTTGGAAGAAGTTGATCGCTATCAGTCTTACGCCCTGATGTCATCAGTTCTTTGATATGTAATTAAATTCCTGAATGTTGATTAATCCGCGAACTAGATAGTGATATATAACACGATCTCAATTCTACAATCCTCTGAAACTAAAGAAGCTCCCGGGTACCAATTCTCTGAGGCTTCTTGCTATCCTTAATGCCGTTGCGTTGACAACATACATATCTGGTTACCAACATGTCTATCCACAATCCCCGCCAGTAGTCCTAGTTCTGTCGACGAACCTGCTGCCGCTTGTTACCGACCTTTTGGATGGATATTCAATCCAGT
>CAZNOV010000110.1:0-4673 GCA_964574725.1 uncultured Nitrososphaera sp.
GACTGGGATACCTCATCCCTTAGGGGTTCGTGGGTTCAAATCCCACCCCCCGCACCTTACAAGCAATCTCGTGTTGACATTTCGGGATTTTGGTGCTCAGCCTGTCCGTGATTGTGCTGACATCACCCTCAGGGCAGATTTGCACAAACTGCCTATCATGCCGTCATCAGTGTGCCGAAAAAGAGGAACTGTGCCTGATAGTGGGATTCAACACCGAACAACAACGTTTCCAGTCGAACTGATGGAGACATTATAGAAGAGAAGCACGTAACTGCATCCACATTGTTTTATTGCATACGGCTTTTTAGGTACTCTGGGTTCCGTACTCCACCATATGAAAGGGTACAACCGTGGAATGATTGTGGCCATCACCATACTGCTGGTGCTCAGCCTGTCCGTGATCGTGCTCTCATCACCCTCAGGGCAAGGATTTCTAAACATGTACGGCAGCGGCGGGCTACAGCCAATGTCCGGCATCATGGGGCAGTCTGGCCAGAGCGGCTTTGGCATGCCTTGGTGAATGCCACAAGCCTAGTGTCGTGCTAAACCATGAAAGTGTTCAAACCGCGTGAATCAGATCAAGCTGGTCGCCACCGATCGATTTCCGGTCTTTCCCCAAATGACATGATCCCGCGAAGAGCCCTTGAGGATGTTCTGATGATTCTGGGCAGGGCGGCTCAGAGGGCTGTGATCGTGGATCTTGAAACCAGGGGGCTGTACAGGAATGGCGGTGAATACCTTGAAGTGGGTGCAGTATCAAAGTGTCTGGAACGCTATTTCGGGCGCAAGTGCACGCAGCTAATTCTTGTGCGAGTTACAAGGATGGATGAACTGAATCCGACCGGAGCTCTGGCATGATATCGGAAAGCTTAGGTCCTCATAGAGCATCTCTCTCTGGGAATGCGGCAGCTGGCAAGAGGGAGAGGTCCAAGCTAAAATACGAATTGTATTTCGTTCCTAGCGGGAATCCTGAAGCAAAGGCGCCACACTCGCCGGGAATATGGCTATGCGACAAGTGCACAGGGCAATTTTCATCCTTCTCGAATCTCAGGGCACACAAAAGAAGCGCCCACGCATACTGACGGCGCACTGTCGAAGGCCAATCACAGCGTATCGATTAGAATTTCGGTTGCGGGCCTATTCTTTGTCGCAAACATGTAATGCTACCAGCATGTCCAAACAAATCTTCGGACAAATTTTCCGCAGTACGCCTAGGCGAAGAGTTCCGAGAATTGTCGCCCTTTTTCAGTGGTTCTGTACGAAAGAGCGCCGTCTTGCCGTAACTCCTCGATCATGCCGGATCTAAGCAGGAACGACAAGTGTTTTTCTAGCTGGTAAAAGTTGATGCCCGCGCCGTACATTAGGTGAGTCTTCCTTATTGGCGCGTTTGCGGACTGGAGCATCTTCAACAGAATCTGAACTCTGTCCCTCCTCGGCGTCTTCAGAATTGGGATCTCGAATGGGTCAGCAACCCTGGTCTCTTCACTCCTGAATCGTGAAAAATCCTCTGGGTGTGCGTTGTTATCGCGAACGGACAGATACTCGGCACTTGGTCGAGTTGCGAGTTGAACTTTTGTTGCCATAATTCTCAGCATAGGCAGCAGAGACTTACTATTTAAGCAGCAGAATAATTGCCTTTCAGTTTAAAGTTCAGTTGAGAACTAAGTTACGATGGAGAGCATCCGTTAGCTCGATAGCTAAGCAACAGAATGTCGGAACTAGAGAATCCCGGCGCTCCTAGCCGACATCCAGTAGTTGATTTTCTTTTTTTCATCGTCATCCAGGAGCTTGTCGTAATTGTTTGATAATTGTTCCAGCAGGGTATCAAGTCTATGGCCTTCCTTGCGGATTTGCTCCAACTCATGCACGCTGGATTCATGCTCCTTATAGTACTGCTGCCTCCTCACCAGTTTTTCGACCTCTTCAAACAGGTTGCCAACTGCTACAAGCTCGCTGATTTCAGAGTCAATCGTATCGAGCATCTTTGATATCCTCATTCGACCGCGAATGACCCATCTCTCCCTTCCGAAATCCAGCGTAACCTGCTTTTTTACCAGCCCTATCTTCTTTAGGGTCACAAGATGCTTTTCCACTGTGGGAGCCTTCACCGACAACTCTCTGGCGAGCGAAGTCACGCCAGATCCTGCCTCGGCTCCAAGGAGCGACCGAAGTATCTCGAGCCTCTTCTGCTGCCCTAGGATTGAGAGAACTATGTCAATGCCGACTTCGTGAGTGTCTCTGCCATCAGACTCGGCCATCGGTTTCTTCTTGGTCAAATCTACGCACCTTGCTTAAACAACAGAGCAAGATTTACTTTGTGTTTTATGTGCTAGTCCACGCGGGCATCATCAGGAAAATCACGATCTCTTTATCTGCTTCATCACGTTTTCAAATACGCCGAGGGGCTTTCTTGATCCCTCGGGCAGGGCAATAATGAAATCCGACAGCTTGCGAATGCCGGCCGCAAACTCGGTGTCCGGATATAGTTTGAAGAAAATGTATGCATCCTTCTTGTTAGGGCCGCCGTACGACTTTCTGACTATTGGGTCCTCCTTGATCTTGACGATACAAGGTGCTTCAAACGCCCTTTCGACCAGCGACACAAGCTTGTCAGAGATCTTGTCGGACATTATCCTGTTTATCACGAATCCGGCGGGCCTGCAGTCAAAGACATGCCTAGACAGGCGTGCCAGGTCGATCCCGCTTTCGACACACAGGGAAAATTCATCCTCGCTCAGGATCATTACAAGATAGTGACTTAGACCGAGGGCTAGAAATGCCGATTCGCTCATCGGAAAGGGTATGTCAACGAACAGAATGTCACTTTTCAGTTCTTCAAGCTTTTTTGCGATCTTGGCAGTCCCAAGATCAAAATAAGACTCGACTCCCAGCCCGGAAGGCAGCAGGTACAGGTTATCGATATCTGTCTGGTAGAGCGCGTCGTTGGCGTCCAGGTTTCTCTTTATCACATGGCTAAGCGTTATGGGACCCGTTTTTGCGCCGGTAATCGTTTCCATAGCCTTGCTGGGGTCGGCGTCAAAGATCACAACCTTTTTCCCTGAGTTGGCCAGTGCCACAGCGACATTTGCCTGAAGAAGCGTCTTGCCCACGCCGCCCTTGGGAATGGTAAAGGTGAATACTTTCAACATTAATTCTGGAAAAGCTGGTTATAAAAGAAGTAAAAGTATTAGCTGTCCAGCTAATGAATCAACGGCCGGACTATTGCTTCGCGCTGTCGGTCTTGGAGCTTCCGGAGCCAAACCTGTCGAGCAACTCGGATGCGTTCAGCGCAGTGTCAAGATTTCTGCCGAGCATCTCCTCGAGCTCTTCTATTACAGGGCGCACCTTTTCAGCCTCACCGGCGATGGGGTCACTCTTTGGGAACAATAGTTTTGCTGGGTTAGTGATAGAGGAGGATGTCCTTCGCCTGTGATCGCTTGCCTTCTTTAGGGTAATCGCGATTCCGGTAGGGATTCCTATTGCCATCGCGCCTGCGAGCGTCGTGTTGTCCCTTACCCAGGCAATGAATGAACCTTCTGGCGGGCGAGGGAAGAGCACATCGTCTGATTCAGAGACTACTTCTGACTCTTGGGTTTGCTGGACAGACGGCGCGACAGGAAATTGGCCGTAGTAGTAGCCAATGTGCAAGACCTGATCGCTTTCCACAACTGCACTGAGCCGGATGTCATGCAGGGCGACATTTCTGTCAAAAACGTACGCCAACGTCTGGTTGATCGGAATCTCATCTATGAAGTACAGCCGGTCCGAGGCAGAAACGAAATTGAGCTCCAATTCACGCACATCGCCCGTCGTATTGAGCCAGATCCCAATGATTTCTCCTGACGGATCCGTCGCATTGACTGTTGCTTTGACTGTAGAACCCTCGGAGACCTCGAAACTGAGGGGATAAATCTGATCAGGCGGCTCGGGGTTAAGCCTTATCACTGTGTTGTTGAAGGCAGGCTCGACGACCGCGAGAGGAGTTGGCTCCTGTTCTGGCTCTTCTTGTTCACCGTTGCTTACCGGAACTTCAACAGGCGGTGTAGGTGTGACAATCATCGAAACCTGATCGGACTGTAATACAGTAGTTCCATACAGGAGGTCGAGCTGGAATACAAGGATTATCCCTGCTCCTTCATTTACCTCCGGTGCAAAGAATGAGGCGTTCAATGCTGCAAGATTAATCAGAGTTACTGGAGGTCCGTCAACCTGCTTCCAGTGGAAAGAATAGCTACCGTTATTGGCCGAATCAACCAGACTTCCTTGAAGCAATACCAATGAGCTCTCGCTCACAACCTGATCGAAGCCCGCTGAGAGGACAGGTACCACACTGGCTATTTCTTCTGGCAGATCTCTTACGAATACAAGGACCGTGTCTGAAGTGCTCCGTCCTTCATCGTCGGTGACTCGCAGTTGAAATGAGAGAGTAGTGTTTGAGGGTACCTCGGGGGCGATGAATGATAGGGTGGCGGTGTTGGCCCCTGCTAGTGAAACCGGAGGCCCAGAGTTCTGAGTCCAAGAGAAGGTCATTGGGTCGCCATCACTATCAAATGCCGACGCAATTAGCACGACCTGGTCTCCCTCGTTTACCGTAGAGTCCTCGATTGTCGAGATCGACGGCGGATGATTGGAGCTGTCTTCGTTTGTCACCCTTACCGATACCGTGTCTTCCG
>CAZNOV010000111.1:0-4609 GCA_964574725.1 uncultured Nitrososphaera sp.
CCATCTTCTTCAGCTCTTTTTTCTCCACCCAGCCGAGCGGGTCAAAGCCCTTCATTGGGCGATGGCCACGGATTAGTGGTTCCGGATGATGCGCTTATTGCGGGTCTCTCTGGCTCGCTGCTAACTTTGTGTGCCGCACGTGGCCTAAAGTGCACTGCGTTGATGATCCCAACAATGTCAGAATCGCCGGACCCTGAAGGAGCCGCCATCGTGTTAGAGGCATTGCCCAAGATTCTTCCAGACATGAAGATCGATACTTCTTCGCTGAGGCAACGAGTGGAAATGATCAAGAAACACTTAGAAGAATTTCTGAAGATGCGCCAACAACAAATGGAGGAATACGAACGCTCTGCAAGCCGTGAGACCGAGAGAATATACAAGTAAGTCCTAAATCTTACTTTCTTCCAATAGCTGCAGGGACTGGCCGATAGAGCCTTTTACTTCATTCAGGATTTCTGTTACAGCTGCCTCACCGCCACTCTTTCCTCTTTGCTCCAGCTCGTTGTTGTAGTATTTCATCCACGAGATGTATGCTGAAGGTTTTCAAACAGCTCAAACGGTAGAACCGTCTGCCTGCCGCCTAGTAATACGGCATACCACATGTCCGTGAAGAAGGGCTTAAAGTCATTGTACTGCACCGAGTCTTTTACAAAGCGCAGCTTTTTCTTGAGGTCACTCGTGACGAACTTGATGACTCGTTTGGCTTCTTCCCTCTCTTTTCGGTGCATTTTTCGCTTTTCAACCCAGCCTTCCACGTAGATTGCACTGTAGATTATACCACCAAGTATCACCATCTCTGCGACCAGGACGTCCCATTCTATTGACATAGTTTTTCTTTTTTCTGAGTAATATTACAATTGTTATATCTTGGCTGATTGCCGTGCAATGCACTGCATTCCTAGACACTTTATTCTGGTAAGCGGCGGTTGAACGCATGGTCAAAGAGTCCCTCCGGAAGATCTTGGTGGCGGTAGATGGGTCGCCATCATCAGAGAAGGCAGCTGCGCTTGCAATCCACATAGCCAAGCCGGAAAGTGCGGAACTGGTTTTTGTGCACGTAATAGAGGACATAAAGATGGGTGGGGTAATCGGTGCACGCGCAAAGTACGGCGATATCAAGTTGATAGAGGGGTACAACAGGGCAAGGAAAGAATCCGCGCTCCGATGGATGAGGTCCCTGGAGGAGCAGGCAAAAAGCGAGAAAGTTGAGGCTAAGAGCGAAATCCTGTACGACGCTGGTAAATCAGTAACTGGCATGATAGTGGAGTACGCACGGAAAAACAATGTCGACCTTGTCGTTGTAGGAACAAGGGGGCTCTCAAAGTTTAGGAAGTTGCTGGTCGGTAGCGTTGCCAGCGGCGTTTCCAGTCACGCGCATTGCTCGGTTGTTGTAGCAAGATGATTGTATGTCTGCAGAAACAAATTACCTTGTGATGACGTCGCTTGTCATTTCCATATTTGCTGCCGCCATGTCGATTGTTAGGTACACTAATGAAAAGGTCCGGAGGCAGGCGGCTATCATAAGCGCCTATTACGACATTGTAAAGCTAATCGACAACGACAGGGCTGTAGAATCCAGGGGCCTGCTTAGGGCAAACGCTGAATTGAATCGCCTCAAGCATATCGACCCTGATGGTAGTGAGGCCGAAGTTCCTAATGTGGACAACAGAACGCAGGAAGCCGTAAGATACGTTGCGACAACCTATGACAGGTTGGGCTTCATCTTGAAGCATGACCCGAAACTTGAGCAAGAGATTCTGGAATGGAATGCCGATATCATAGCCGACATGTGGATGATGACCAGAATTCTTATAAAGAAAAAATGGCGCTTACGTAACCCGCATTATGCCATAGAATTTGAAAGGGTGGCTGCTCTTTTCGACCGTCATGGATTCGCCTGTGAGTGGTGCTTCGTTGGTCTGCAAGCTATGAGATTCGAGAATATAGGCATCAGCGGGAACCCTGTCGCCTTGCGAAATCACTGTGATGTCGCCCGGAACAATGTCCTCGGACCGTATGGTTATGTGCCTTCGATTCCTTATCACGACTGACGTAGGTGAGGTTATCTGCCTCAATGCTTCGATCGCCTTTTCCGACCGGTATTCTTGCACAAAACTTACGACCGCGGCAAGTCCCACAATTACCATGATTATGATAGCATCAAGAGTTTCGCCCAAAACCGCAGAAATGACGGTAGCCGCCAGCAGTATTATTATAAGCGGGGAACCGAACTGTTTCGCAAAGACTGCTATTGGAGAATGTGTCGCTGCCTTTCGCAGCTCGTTCTTCCCGTACTCTTTCTGCCTGATTGCTGTTTCTTCCTCGCTCAGACCATCCTCATCCGCTCTTAGATGGGATAGGACCTGTTCCCTAGTCAATGAATGCCAAGACGGATTGTCCTCTACGGTGCCGGATTGAACGGGGTTATCGCTGAGCAACCTGCTTTTACATGAAACTGCTGGCGCTGGCCATTAAAAGGCATCATGTGTGCAATGCATGTCACTGCATACCGACACGCAAAATCCGATTCTGGTTACGTGTCCGCACATGCATACGGGCGACAACGGACGAACTAGCCTGCAAGTGTTGCGAGCTCTGTACATCAGTGCGAGATGCTCGGTGCAGGTAATCAGCTAGCCCGGTACCTGAAGACCTTGCTCTTTCGGTTTCTGAATACTCTGGTGTAACCGTCGATGCTCTTCTTGTTTTGCTCATTCTCGCTCTCCGAAAGTTCCTTCCATGAAGGATTGCTTCCAAGAAAACGATAAGTCCTAGCGCTATCGTCAACAAGGTAGATTGCCCGGTCAATGCTAACTTTCCTTGCTTGTTCAGGCATGTGAAGCTAGGGCTTTAACTACGTCGGTCTTTGTCACTATTCCTACCAACGCCTGCTTCGAGTCCACTACGGGCAGGCCACTTATCCTATTTCTCAACATGATGTATCCCGCATCGGCCAGGTCCGAGTCCGCTGTTGTAGTAATCGGATTTGGCTTCATGACATCTGACGTGAGCATTACCGCCTTAATGCCGGATGGAATGAATGCTGGCTGCTTTCTCCTTGTGTTTTGTCCGTAATGTTTGTCAAAGAATGTACCCAGCGGAAGCAGATCATGGCCGGTAATAATGCCGACGGGGCGGCGATTCTTGGTCACAACAATTCTTGATATCTTGTTGCCGCTCATTGCCATTATGGCCGAGTGGACGGGTTCGTCAGGCGCAACCGTTATGACCTTTTTTGACATGAATTCCCTGACTTTATGTTCCATGGCAAAATTCTCCACGTAGGCGCTCGTAAGGTCGGTTTTGGTGAATATGCCTCTCAGATTCTTCTTGGCATCGACCACTATGAGCGAGCTGATCTTGTTAGCCAGCATTATCTTGGCGCAGGCCCTCAGATCTGCCTCCTCGTCCACGGTAACAAGGCCTCCGTTCATCACTTCGTCCAATCTGATTTCGGAGAGCTGCCTTGACGGCACGTGTTCGTACAAGAACCGAGCGATGTCTTTTTCCGTGATTATGCCAAGAGGTTTGCGGTTCTTGGCTACCACAACTCTGCTTATGTTGTATTTCAAAAGAGAGTTCCGCGCATCAAGAACGGTCTGTTCCGGGCGAAGTGTTATTGGGCTCCACATCGCCCATTTTGCATCAAATCCTACAATATACATACCCTTGCCACGTTGGCTTGCAGAACAATAGTATTATTCAGTTTGTTTACAGTGAATTGCACTGCATACCTCCTGCCTATATGCCAGAAGGGTCCGTAAGCGCATCAGGTGAAAGGGAATGGAAACTGTTTCGAAATCAAGTAGCATGGTGCCATCCACAATACTTTCGACAATAGGCGGGGTGCTGATGGTTGCAGGTGGAATATTGGGACTCTTCATGTTTGGATTCTGGAGTCAGGCAGGAATGCCGGGATGGGGAGGAGGAATGATGGGCGGCTGGGGCATGATGTCATCCGGATTCATGTGGGCTGCTGTTGGAACAGTGGCTGCAATCTCAATAGCGGCTGGGGCGGTTTCGATTGTAGGTGGATATTCGATCTACAAAAAGCCGGAAAGTTCGGGCGCGTGGGGCATCGCAATACTGATCTCAGGCATAGTAGGACTCTTCGGGATGGGTGGCTTCTTGATAGGCCCAATACTGAGCATCATCGGCGGAATACTGGCCCTGGCAAAGAAGTAATTGGTAGGAAGAGAGTTTCGAAAATTTCTGGTTACATGTAATTTGTGTGGTCGTTTATTGCCCCCCGATTCATCCACCGGTGAAGCTGCAATGGAACTGATTCCGTCTGATCGAAGTCTTTCTCCGGCAGCTGCCAGAGTCAGGCATACCCTAGAGAGAGGCATACAAATAGACTTGACAAGAGAATCAAGCAAGAAATTTCTCAGAAGGCATTTTGACCAAAAGATAGCTGTTGTGATATTATATGTAGACATAGAACGATCGACAAGAATGAGCATATCTCTGCCTGCAGCGGAATTCGCCTTGATTTTGCAAGTTTTTTCCCAAGAGATGACTCTGCTTGTAGAGAATCATGGCGGTTACGTCCTAAAATACGTAGGAGATGCGGTCATTGCGATGTTCCCCGCCGCACATGACAAATATG
>CAZNOV010000112.1:0-4591 GCA_964574725.1 uncultured Nitrososphaera sp.
AGCCAAGTCGGCTCCGGCGACCGCTCGCAGCGCATCCGCACCTACAATTTCCCCCAGGGTCGCGTCACCGACCACCGCATCGGGCTCACGCTCCACAAGCTCGACCGCGTCCTTGAAGGCGAGATCGACGACATCATCGACCCCCTGATCGCCGAGGACGAGGCGAGCCGGATCGCGGCGCTGGCATGAGCGAAACCGCCGATGGGGCGATTCGGCGCGTCGCCCAGGCCCTCGGCGCCGCCGGCATCGCCGAGGCCCGGCTGGAGGGCCGGGTCCTGGTCGAGACCGTCGTGGGCGGGAACGGCGTCTTCGATAATCCTAAAGTCAACAACATAATCCTGCTGTGATCGCGTGATATCCTCGAGCAGCGGGTCGCCCGCTTGTCCATTCGAGGACAGAAGAGCGCTGATTTCTTCCGGAGAACGAATTATCTTTTCCTTCTCCATCAAGAGCTTCAGGTCGCCCGCCTCAGCGATCCCGTTGCCTGAGTCATAGCGGTCCAGGAATTCAAGATACGCTTCATCGGTGGTCGTCGTCAAAGGAATGATCGAGCAGAGTTTGCATTTGGTGCATCGAAATATCAGTCTGCCATCAAATATCCTTTCCACGCCTACCGCGTGGAGTGATTTGCATCTGGGGCAGCGGTAGTTGCTCGACAAGGCAGAAGGCTTTGTTCATTTTCAGAATAAATTGTTTTGTCCTACCCGTCCAGTTTTTCGCACGTTGCCAGAATTTTCTCTAGCTATAATAATGGCGGCGCATCAACTGCGAACATAATTGCCTTTGTCGAGAGGCCTGGGGAGCAGATACTGGAGAGAAGTGATAGATGTACTGCGTTCGGTGATCCCGGTCTACGATAAGGTGAACAGGGCTATTTCGCTTGGCAAGGACGAGGAATACAGGGAGCGAGGCATCAAAGGACGCGTGATGCCGGGCAACATAGTGCTGGATGCCGGCTCCGGTTACGGCAACATGTCCCGGCTCGCGCTCGACGCAGCGGGTGGAATAGCAAGCATTGTCTTGTACGATCCCATTCCAGAAATGCTTGCAAACGTAGGACAGTACTTTGGATCCGGGATCAGTCCATGGCTTTCGTCAGGAATATTCGAGTACATGCCGTTTCGCGACGGGATATTTGACGCCGTGTTGTGCGGATACTCTCTTAGAGACGCGATCCAGCTAGAACAGGCGATAACAGAAATGCACAGGGTCCTCAAGGGCGGGGGCAGGCTCATTATTGTTGATCTGGGCAAGCCCGATGGTTCCTTGCAGCGGGTGCTTGTGTCTGCATACTTGAAATATTTTGTTGGAATAGCCGCGTATCTCGTCGCGGGAAAAGCGGGCCTGAAGTTCAGAACCCTCTACGGAACATACCTGCGGTGGCCAAAAAACTCTGATCTGGATAACATGCTGAAGGAGAAATTTTCTAAAGTGAATTTTCAGAAACCAATGATGGGCGGCGCGGTGATAATCGCCGCGTACAAATAGATCGCAATGAACCGCGCGTTTCTGCTCGTAGCCGCATGCGCTGCAATAGTGGGGATTTCGTACGGCATGCACTCGCCCATAGTGCCCGTTTTTTCAAGGGATGCACTTGGAGCCGACTATTCGGAAGTCGGCCTCATTGGAATGGTGAACTTTCTGCCGTACATGTTTGCTCCGCTATTTGTGGGCATGATGCTTGACAGGGTGAACAAGTCATACATTCTTGTTGCCGGCGTCCTGCTCAATACACTTTCAATTTTCATGCTGTCAACGGCGCAATCAGTGCCTGAGGTCATGTTATTCAGGGCGCTTTCCGGGATCGCGCACGCTCTGTTCTGGCCCTCCTCCGAAGTCCTGATATCGACCAATTCCACCTCCGAAACGCGCGTAAAGGGAATCGCTCTTTTCACAGGTGCCTGGGTAGTTGGCTTTATGATCGGTCCTCTCGCGGGAAAGCTGGTGCTGGACGCGTACGACTTTGGGACATTGTTCCAGCTTTCAGCAGTTGTAGTCGCGGCGGGCGTCGTACCGGCGGCTCTCCTTCGCCGCCACGGAACACCTGTGCCAGAGCAAAAGGAAACAGGCTTGCGCGCAGGGTCGATTTTTCAAGTCGCGAAGGAGATGGCAAAGTATCCGACCACAAGCGCCGTCCTTCTTTACTACGCCGTCACTTTTGGAGTCGTTCTTGCGGTGTACCCCGCGTACATGAGAGAATCATCACTTTCGAACCAAGAGATCGAGATTCTGTTCTTTGTATTCGGGTTGTCCAGGTTCACGACGCTATACTTTGTGCGGTGGATTTCTCGCTACGGATCCTTGGCGCTTGCGCTGGCAGTCGCATCAACCGCAGTAGGAATGCTGATTTCATTTGCTTTCACGTCGATGGTGGCTTTCGCGGTTTCCCTCATTCTAATCGGGCTTGCGACAAGCATATTCTACCCAGTGACGTTCAATATTGTCACACGGGGGACTCCGCCGGGGCAGGTCGGCCAAAAACTCGGAGTGTATGAAACCCTCTTTGGCGCAGGATGGACTGCTGGGCCGATAGCTGCCGGCCTCTCATCAGACGCGTTTGGCTCCAGCAGCCCTTACCTAGCATTCTTTATCGTCGGCACTGCCCTGGCAGCATCTATAGCATCTGTCAGGAAAAAGTTGTGAGCGTTCCCCTCAGGGACGCCTTATCCTGACAGTACGGCCGCGTACATCCAGCTTCCCTTCCACAAAGAGCTTCACTGCTTCCGGGTAGAGATGATGCTCCTGTTCCAGTATCCTAGCCGAGAGAGTTTCTTCGCTGTCGTCTTCCATCACCTGCACGGCTTGCTGAAGTATCACAGGTCCAGAGTCGACTCCTTCGTCCACGAAATGCACGGTGCAGCCGGTGACTCGAACGCCGTAATCGAGTGCCTGCTTCTGAGCATGCAGGCCGGGAAATGACGGGAGGAGTCCGGGGTGGATATTTAGTATTCTCATCAGGTACATTCTGACAAATTCAGGGCTCATTATCCTCATGAAACCAGCAAGACATACGAGGCCCGACGAGGGAGAAACCCCATGTCTCTGAAGCAGAGCTACAAGCTTTTGGTCATAGTCCCATCCCTTCAGGCCGTCGGCTGGCAGTATCTCCGTCGGAACGCGGTATTTCTCTGAAGCGATCTTTAGGCCGGCGGCGTCGGGCCTGTTGGAAATCACGACACAAGGCTTCACGTTGCGGATTCTGCCAGATTCGATTGCCGACAGGATAGCGTCCATGTTGCTTCCCCTCCCGGAGATCAGGATTGCTAGGTTGACCAACCCGAGCTAGCTTGCCTGCCGCCTCTTTTTAATGTCGCTGGAATATGCCAACAACAGCGGCTTTGTTTAAAAAGTAGCCTTTGTTAAACAAGTCTGTGAAAGTCCAACTAGTTATTGGTACTGCGCTGCTCTCAGTTGCAGCAATACTCTTTGGAATTAGTTTACCCGTCTTGTTTGCACCCCCATGCATAGCAATGTCCAATGGTGGCTGCGTTTATTCGATCCCTCCCCACTCACACGAAATTGAATTATCTCTATCCCTATTCGGCGTTGCATTTGCTATTGGTGGAGTAGGGCTCATAGCAATATGTCGTTTAGATCGGCAAGAATTGAAAAACAGCCAGGCTAGTGTTAGAAAGTCATAGTTATTTCTGACTTTTAAACAAAGCCAACAACAGCTAAATGTTAAAATACGCACAGGCATTTACGTGTGACAGCTCGGGATGGCATCCAATGTAAAGCAGGTTCAGTCTGGGATATTGGTGCAGCATGAAGGCACCAGTATCTTGCTGGATCCGTCGCGACCTTTTGGGTGTGACTTTTCCTTTGTGTCGCATGCACACATAGATCATCTTCATAACGCGAACGGCAAGAAGAAAGCAAAGACCCGGGTGCTAGCCTCAAAGGAAACCGCCCTCATTGCACAGGTCAGAGGTTATGACATGCAGAACGCTTCAGAAGATCAGGACGGCTTTGAACTCGTGGACACGGGTCACATACTCGGTTCTCGCGGGCTCCTGATAGGCGATGATATCTATTACACGGGCGACATTTCCACCCGTGAACGCGCCTTCATGAAACCGGGCAGGCTTCCACACGCCGCTACCCTGATAATAGAATCGACTTTCGGACGGCCAGAGTACGTCTTTCCTGCACTTTCAGAGGTAACTCACAGGACCAACAAGATCATTTCCGAAATGTATGACCTCGGGATTCCTGTCATTCTCATGGGATACAGCCTAGGAAAGGCGCAGCTGCTGACAAAGTTGTTTGGTCACTGGGATCCGCTGTATATTTATGATTCTGTGGCTCGTATGAATGCCGTCTACGCTGATCTTGGCGTCGAGCTAAAGAGCGCAATGGCTCATTCAGAGGCCGAGGAGCTCGGTCTTCTCTCAAAGAGTAAGCCATGGGTGATGGTGGCGCCCCTGATGCAGAGTAGAAGCAATTTCGTCAGGGAAATGAAAGACAGGCATGGCGCGGTGACGATAGGTTTTACGGGCTGGGCGGTTGGGAGAGGATACAAGTACATGACTGGGCTGGACTATGTGATGCCCCTTTCTGACCATTGCGATTACAACGAACTCGTTGATGC
>CAZNOV010000113.1:0-4479 GCA_964574725.1 uncultured Nitrososphaera sp.
ATGGCTCAGATGTTTAGCAATGTAGGGCAAATATCCTTCCCCAAATTTAGCTGAATCAAGTCCTGTGGAAATTCAATGATATGCCGGAGATGATAGGGTAATTATTGATATCGGCTCCGACCCCCTTCTATTGATTCCGTGTACTCCTTTTCTATCGCTTTGAGTAGTTTTTTCCCTGTTATTTTCTTGGACTTGAGCATAGCTGCTAGGCATACTCCTCCTGCCCCGACACCTTCCTTCACAAAACCCTCGGCATACGCGCGAAGCCCAGGTTTGCGCGATTGGCCCAAGTGCGGATCGCATGATAGCAACGGAACTTTTGCATCTACCTGCGAAACCAAGTCAATGATGTCCGACGACTGATCTCGGGCAACATAGCAGGTGGTGCCGACGAACAGGTGTCTGAGTGAATTTCCGAGCAGTTTCAGAATTGCGAGTATGGCGGCCATCTGGGTGCCCCCCGCGAGCAGAGTGTTTGTACCGTAAGCCGCGGCTCCTTGTGCGATTCCTGCGGCAGCAGGCATCATTGGGTCTCCCAGCTGAGAAACTGCCTCAAAAGGCGAACTGATACTCCCGGGGGTTACATCTGCCCTTTTGATGGCTGATGCTACCACGCTATTCTTGAGCTGATGGGGATTATCGGGCATGCTGCTGCTGACTTTGAACCTCGCGTCTACCCCCAGCGCCGTCATCACAGCAAGAGCTGTTGTGGTTCCTCCCGGAATGCTCTCCCCTATAACCACCAGATCCGAGATCCGTGCCAGTTCGCTTCCTATTATTACGCCATAGTCAAAGGCGCGTCTGACGTCTGACGGGTCCATAGCCCGGTCCACAGCGATGTTTTTGCCCGGTTCTACTCCGACGGAAAGCAGAGGAATCGACGGCTTGACTTTTGCACCGGCATCCACGACAAAGCTCGGGATCTGACCGAGCTGGAGAGCAGCTCGCGTGATGAGAGCAGGCGTCGGCTTACCGTCTGGTGTCGCCGGCACAGAATTAATGCACTTGCATTTGCCATAGTAGAGAAATTCTGCATCTGCAGCAGGGGTGTACTTTACAAGTTCGGGAACCGCCCCCGCGACAGTGAGCCCGGGTATTTCGCTTGTCGCGGTGTATGAAATCACGCAGACAAAGACGGGTCGTCTTGCAGAGATTTGCCTGAAACTGACTCTACCTCCAAGGCGGGAAATATCTGTCGGCACTTAGTCACTCGCGCCCATGATATCCAGAAAATCCTGCTTTGATCGCGGCTGCAGAACAAAGTTTGTCCTTATTTCCTGGCCAATAGTCGAAGCAGGAGTCGAGCCATAGTTGTGCCCTGGGTATACGATCAGATTCCCGTCGAGCTTTGCCAGCCTTTCATGAAGGCTTTGGTACATTTTCGCTGGATCGCTGCCGGGCAGGTCGGTGCGGCCGCAGGTTCCGACAAACAAGGTATCACCTGTAAACACTGAATTGTTGTCTATCAGCAGGCAGATGCTGTCCTCAGAGTGCCCAGGAGTGTGCAGCACCTTCAGCTTGAAATTTCCAACTTCTATTGATTGCCCTTCTTTCACAGGGATATCTTTCTCCAGCTTTGAATTTTCATGCTGTATTATTCTTGCCCCGGTGACAGAAGCCACCTGCTCATTTCCGAGAACGTGGTCAAAGTGCGTGTGGGTGTTGATAACGTATTTTGCCTTCCAGCCGTTCTTCTTCAGCGCGCCGAACACCTTCTCAAGATCCCATGAAGGATCTATCACCACCGCGTCATCGCCGTTATCACCTCCAACGACGTAGGTGAAGTTTGCCATCTGACCGACCAGGATCTGGACGACCTGAGGATTCATAGTACGCCTTTTTCTGCCTCCGGCGGTATCCCTATCAATTCCACGTGAACTTTGCCTGTATACTCGGTGCCTTTTGCGAGCCCCACCTTGAGTCTGTGAAATGTCACTGTGGCGTCTGCTTTCACGCACCTGTCGTGTATCTTGCCCGTGTTAGGATCAAAACCGGAAGGCACGTCCACAGCGACAACATACGCCTTGCGATTCCCGTTTATTGCTTCTATCGCGGAGGCGTAGGGCTCGCGAATTTCGCCTTTAATGCCAGTTCCAAAAATACTGTCAAGTATGATGTCGGCCTTGGCGATGCGATTCCTTATGCCGTCGGTTAGCTCTCTTCCAAAGATTATCTCGATGGAATCCATCTTCTCTATTATTGACCAGTTTAGCCTAGCTTCCTCGCTCCTCAGGTCGGAGGGGGATCCAAGGAGCACAACTGTGACTCGGGCTCCGTATCCCGCTAGATGGCGCGACGCGACGACGCCGTCGCCGCCATTGTTTCCGGTGCCGCATACCGCCAAGACCCTCTTTCTCTTCAGCCTGTCCTTGAACTTCGAAGCGACAAGATCCGCCACGCCGTGGCCTGCATTCTCCATCATCAGATATCGGTGCATCCCGAGCAAGGAGTGTCCGTTCTCCTCTATTCTGTACATCTGCTCGGTGCTGATGGCTCTATTTTTCAAGCTCCGATAGAGCAGCAGAAATTCAGTCCAACATAAAAACTATCTAAAAAGAATTGGTGTCTACGCTTCTGGCGCCGTGAACATCATCTGGCCCATCTGATCGTACGCCTTCATGAAGCGCAGTCCTTTCTCCGTAGTTCTGTACGTCAATTCGGCTTCCTCGTATGCAAGCAGCCCGTTCTCCATCAACATCGATAGATACTCTTTGAGCTGGGTATAGGAGAGGTATGCCTTGTACATTATCCTGGTCTTTGTAGCGCCGCCATTCGCGGCGTCCAGTATTGAAGCGACCAGATCAGTTCTGCTTCTGTACTTCATCGGTGGCTCTAAAGCCTCCATCTAATTTAAGTCAGACGAAAGCGTATTATAGTAGAATCTTCTATTCGGAATTCTCTCCGAGGTCCGCCGAAACGTCGGCTGCATCTGTTTGCCTAAAGTGGGAATACAAGCGTTGACTTTTCCAAGCTTAGCAGTGGAACGTAGAGCGACTGCGCGTCTGATCCGATGAAATCAGTTAGACTGAACTCACCCGTCAACCTCTTGAGCTGTATGAATTTCTTTGGAGGTTTTTCATTTTGAATTACATAATGAACCGTAACTCCGCCCACAGCGCCCGTCTGAATAAAGAGAATGTGCTTGTCCTTGTAATTGATGTAGTACAGCATTGGAATGACTCCAAGCATCGATTGCGCTGAATAAATTATTACCTTAAGCATGTCCTCCAGGTTGTAGTACTTCAAGTATACCGTGTTGTCACGCTCCATGATGCTGTGTTCTGTCAGTTCCGAATATTTGTGCTTTGGGAATCCTGGGCAGCAAGAGTTGAGCCTATTCTTCTTAGGGCGGTATCGACATATTCCTTCTTGTTATCGTATCCGACGAAATGCCTTCCCGTCTTCAGCGCTGCCACGCATGTGGTTCCGACGCCGCAGAATGGATCCAGGATAATATCGTGTTCAAAGCTGTATAGCTGGATGCACCTATAGGGAAGTTCGAAAGGAAATGGCGCAGGGTGACCGGCCCTTGTAGCCGATTCTGCGTGGAATTCCCAGACACTCTTGGTGTACGTCAGAAACTCGTCCCTTGTTATCGTGTCCTTCCTGCCCTCGGCCGGCCGCGAGTACGTCCCCTTTGAAAAGATCAGGATGTACTCATGGGTGTCCCGTAACGAAGGGTTTGCCGCCGATTGCCAGCTTCCCCACGCAGTCGATGCGCCGGCGCTGGAGCCCTTGTTCCATACTACCTCGCCTCTCATCAGGAATCCTATCGCCTGCATGTCCTCAATGACATATTGGTGCAGGGGGACGTACGGCTTCCGACCTAAGTTGGCGACGTTGACACATACGCGACCTCCCGTGACTAGCACCCTGTGCACTTCAGAAAAGACTGACCTGAGAAAACCTCTGTACTGATCAAGCGTCAGGTCACTGTCGTAGGTCTTGCCGACATTATAAGGAGGGGACGTGACAACAAGGTGGACGCTCGAATCAGGAAGCTCGTCAATCCTTTCGCTGCTCTTGCAGAGAACTGTGTCGAGAAGCCGGGCAGGCACGGGGTTTTCCACACGATCCTCTTCGGCAGGCTCCCCTACTCCAGCGTAAAGCTTCCGTCCGTAGAACTTTGAAGAGTCGTGGCCTTCCCTCCGTGATACCCCAAAACTGCTGGTCTCCGTGGACCGCCTGCGATTTCTGACCACAATTACGGACGTGACTGCAGTAAATAATAGTCTTGTTCCCATGATGTTTCCCCTCAGCCCTCAGTCATAGCCAGGACCTGTCGGGAAGACTAGTGGGGACTGAAGCGGCATGTTCATATTTAATACATCACATCGTACGGAACATGACCAGTTTTCAGCATCCTTCGCTTGATGAGCTCCAAGGTGCAGACGATGCAGAGCGGATGAATGTCTTTAGGCGTTTCTTCGCCTCGAGCAGGTACAACCGGCTGCTCATACAGCAGATTCTTGTCAGGTC
>CAZNOV010000114.1:0-4462 GCA_964574725.1 uncultured Nitrososphaera sp.
GTCGGACAAATGTCACTGATCTGCTGCTGGACAAAAATTCAAGACTTGCACGGATAACAAATCCTCGGATAAGAATTAGGGACAGCCACGGTTCCGGCTGCAACTTTTCATCGGCTGCCACCGCTTACCTGGCCAAGGGGGCGAGCATTCCAGAGGCGTGCAGGCGAGCAAACGAATACGTGCACATCGCAATCAGGAATGCGGTGACTGTTGGTCGTGGTCTGCCGGTGACCAATCCCCTTTCTGCAATCTATCAAGACGCAAGCCGCTACCATGTCCTTGCAGAGCTCCAGCGGGCAGTCGAAGAGGTATGTGTCCTAGCTGGCTTCCATACCCTGATACCTGAGACGCAGACAAATTTTGTCTACGCGCTATCTCAGCCGACAGGAATCTCTGATGTTGCAGGTGTTCGTGGAAGGATAGTTAGAATTGGCAATACCGCCGTTCCGGCATCTTACATAGAGTTCGGTGCTTCACGGCATGTCGCATCCGGGGTTCTTGCATTCATGAGCGTTAATCCGGAAGTAAGATCTGCGATGAACATCAGGTTCGACGAATCCTTGCTGCGAACCTGCAAGAAATTATTTGCAACTGCAAGCTACGACAGAAGGAAGGAAGCGAGACGCTTGAAGCGTGAAGAAGGGCGCAGTGTTGCATGGGGAACGCGCAGAGCACTTTCCAGCAATCAAAAGGCGGAGGTCATATTTCACAGGGGTGATGTCGGCAAGGAGCCCATGATAACGATATTTGGCAGAAGGCCGGCGGACATAGTGCGAAAGATCAAATCGATATTGAAGAATTATCAATGAATTTCCATCGTTTTACCTTAAATATGACAGCAGGCGCAAAAAGCCTGACAGGCAAATGAAGGCAGTAATTCTGGCCGGAGGGCTAGGAACAAGGCTTCAACCATACACCTTCTTCATACCAAAGCCCATGCTTCCGCTTGGTAACAAGCCCCTGCTCGAATACACAATCGAATGGCTGAAAAGTGCCGGGGTAAACCGCGTCATAGTTTGCGTGAGCTACCTCCACAGAACAATTGAGGACTATTTTGAGGATGGGGCGCGCTTTGGAATAGAGATCGAATATGCTCGCTCCGAGCGCCCCTTGGCTACTGCGGGGCAGCTCAAGACTGCCGAGAAACTGATTGATGACTCGTTCGTATGCGTGTATGGCGACTCTGTCTACGAATTTAAGCTCCGCAAAATGATCAGGCAACACAGAGAATCAAAGGCGTTTGTAACCATGGCCGTCTTGGCTTACACTACCAGGCTAAGGTATGGCTTCATAGAGGTAAGCGGCCAGGACAGGGTGACTTCCTGGAGAGAGAAGCCCGAAATACGCGGCATGATAAACATTGGCTGCTACGTGATGGAGCCAGGGTTCCTGAAGATGATTCCAAAATCGGGATCCTTTGGGATGGACGACGCCGTGCGCAAGGCTCTGGAGCAGAAAAAGATGATCAAAGCGTTCAAGACCGGCACCGGCTTTGTTGATATCGGAGACAAAAAGTCCTACCTGGATGCCTACAAGCATTATGTAAGCAGGCTGGGCAAAATATAGATGACGGGCATAGCTTTGTTTGAGGATTCGCAGTGGCAGAGCTTTAGCCCAATAGCTCTTACGAGAGCCATTTTCGACATCAAGGTGGGAGCGAGAAGTTTTTTCGAAGAGCACAGGGAGAGCCCTGAAATACTTCTTACAAGGGAATACCTGGCAGGAATTACGCTTGAACGCCATAGCCACTGCAAGGTCAACCCGGGATCCATAGACGACGACACAATATTTGTTAACGGGCTGCTTCACCCGGGGGCCGTATCCATTCAACAGTTATCGGGGCTCAAAGGCACGTTCGCGATCACCTCAAAGAATAGGCTTCTCGTCGCTCGGCTTGAAGGAAAGGCCATCGACTACGTCAAGGATCGCGTCGCCGCCGGCAAGAGAATTGACATCAAGAGGCTGAATGTCGACAAGTCTACCGAGCTTGGACTGGAGAATGCCCAAGGAATCCTTTCCGAATTGTGGGACATTATTAACCTCTTGGAGAATTCGCTGTCACTGCAGATTTCAGAAATGGGTCGCAGAAATGAAGAGGCTACACCCCCCGGGCTCAAGACTATCGGCAGCGGATCCGTTCTGCTGGAGCACGATGCGGTAGTGGAGGACGGCGCAGTGTTTGATACCAGGAATGGAGGGATCTATGTTGGACCTGGTGCACAAATTGCGCCATGCAGAATAGTGGGCCCGGCTTACATCGGAGGATCCACGCAGATCAAGCAATTCGCGACCATAGAGTCAACCTACGTTGGCTACAACTGCAGGGTAGCAGGAGAAATAGAGCATTCCGTGATTTCAGACCACAGCAACAAGGCTCACGCCGGCTTTATAGGCCACTCTTACGTAGGCGAATGGGTCAATATCGGTGCCATGACCACCACTTCTGACCTGAAGATGACTTACGGAAACATCAAGATGAGCGGCGCCGGCGGCAGGACGGCCGATACAGGCCTGAACAAGGTGGGCTCGTTCTTTGCCGACATGTGCAAGACCTCCGTTGGAGCGCTGGTCTATAGCGGCAGAAGAATAGGTGTTTCTTCGCACGTGCACGGCCTCGCCACAATGGATGTTCCGAGTTTTACGATTTACGGAGCTGGGATCGGATCAAAGAATGCCGAGCTTCATCTGGATTCGGCCATAGAAACGCAGCGAAAAATGATGTCAAGACGCAACCAAAGGATGACGAAGCAATACGAACAGATGATGAGGGAGGTATTTTCGATAACCGCTGCAGAGAGGAGGCGGGGCGGTGTCCGCAAGTCAAGGTTTTCAATTTAGCTGTTAGAGTTCGCGTTCTGATGGAGCTTCCTCCCGATCATCTGAGGCTGTCTAGGTCGGTAAACTGCTTCCTTCTGCCTGATATTGCCAGCAGGTACGCTCCTACTGCCGCCATTCCTGCACCGGCTGCCATGAATATATACGGAGCATATGCGACCGCACCCACAATGTAGAGATCATCTATCTTTTGGACCATCGTGCTGCCAACGGCCATACCGGCCATCATGATGACTCCGGCAGCAATAAGAAGCATTCCTCCGGTACTGGTACCATATGATTTTGCCATGCCAAACACAAAGCCGGCTAGCGCAAGGCTCGGCGCGGCAGAAATGAAAATCTCCTGCAGTAGCAGGATTCCAGGCTCCACAGGTCTCTGCGGTCCTCCGCCGTCGGGCCCAATGAGAAAGTTGTAAAACGAAAGCAGAAGGGAAACGAACATGACCGAGAGTCCGAGCGCAGCAAGCGCCATCCAACTCTCCAGCTTCATCGACAACGCATCATTGCATAATCAAAGTAATTAAATCATCTGGTCACGTGATGCCGACGAGCCCTGCAAGCTCCCTTCTGCATGCAGAACCAAGTATCTCGGCAGATTTTTCGGGCCGGATATTGTTTACGTAGACTCCAAAACCGCGTTCAAGCCCGGACCAAGTGCTCAGTTGCGGGTATACCTCTACGTGCCAGTGAATTTGACGGCTGTTCTTCTTTTCCGGCGACAGGTGGAAGACGAGGTTGAAGGGCGCGTCCTTCAATACCTTTGACATTCCGCCAAGTGTAGCCCGCATCATCAGCGCGAGGTCGTTTATCTCTTTTTGCGTGATCTTTGAAAAAGATGTCATGTGCCTTTTCGGGTATATCCAGAATTCGTGCGGGTAGGTCGGGGCCCAGGGCGCGAAAGCCAGAAAGCTATCTGTCGCTAGGATCTGGCGCGGGCCGCTGGACTCTACGGAAATGATATTGCATGCTGGACAGTTTCCATTCTCGTTCATGAACCGGTGAGAACCCTCGGCTTCCATCTCAATTATGGGCGGTATGCTTGGGAAGGTGACTATGTTCAGGTGGGGATGAACCATTTGCGCGCCTGCTCCAGCGCCACAGTTCACGTATATGGAAACGTATGTAACGCTCTTTTGAGTGTAGAGCCACCTCACGCGGTCCTGTATCACGACGAGAACGTTTCCCCATTGCTCGACAGATATCTGCGACAGGTTCTTCTTGTGATCCGGCGAAGCCACAACTACTTGATGGTAACCATAAGCCGGCTCGCTGTAGAGAGGCTTGTCGCTGTAGCTCGCTGTCGAACCCGTAGCGACCACGGGGTTTGTATTGTGGAATACCCTTACCGACCAATCATCTATCACGTTATCTTCGCTATCCGACAGACGCTGCAGCATTCCATCCTTGACCACGAGCGCAAGAACCGCCGGCTCGGTCATTGATTCGTTGCCAGGGCAGTACGGGCATTTGTCGTCGGTGACCTGAAGCTCTGCAACTCCGACTTGGTCCGTCGCAGGCACTACAACAAATTTTTCGAGAACATAGTCTTTACGTAGATCTCCCAAACACCCTTCCGCCCTGAAAAACCCTGCCGTATCTTTTAATTAAAGGTTCTGTAGGAACTCAA
>CAZNOV010000115.1:0-4442 GCA_964574725.1 uncultured Nitrososphaera sp.
TAACCCTTTTTCGGTTTTTTCAAGAAGTCATGCGTAAAATTTTCAACGGCCTTAACTGCACTAAAATTTCAGTTAAAGTACTAGTCCGTGCGTAAACCTTATGCCGGTTCCTTCAAAATTGAATCTTATTCCTTATGTTACAGTTTTTTGTAGCATTAGACGCATAAGCGAGGTTCTTTCGTCACATCTATATGAATAGGTGTGTTCTGGACGCGTCGCTTTGAGCTGACTCGCTTCATGCAGCAGACAGAGATATATTTCCCCTGTTCCGAGATGCCTTCAGCGGGGTGGGGAAGCCAGGTTATCCCGGCGGGCTCATAACCCGCAGAGCGGTGGTTCAACAGAATTTGCAAAGTTCGGAAAGTCCACCCCCCGCTACTTCTTCAACGTGAAAATTCTTCTTTTCGAGCCCGTACCTTTGCATCGGCTTTGTCAAGTGGCGGTGCGCCTTTGGCGTCGGAATGTACATACCAATTTTGAGGTCGCGTTCTCTCGGGATCAGAATTTTCCTTGCGTTTCGATCCCTGAACTTGCACCTGTCACACTGGTACCCCTTCTCCCTGCCTTCAGATTTCATCCGCTTGCCGCATGCTTTGCACATCGGGTTCCGCGACTCGTATGCAGGCACGAGCTCTAGCACGTTCAGATATTCAACATTGAGGATCTTGGGATGCTTTATGGTGCCTTTCCTGACGCCGCAGCCGATCTCGATCACATCGCCGGCCTCTAACTCTGCCGCGATTCCTGACAGGCCGGTCGGCTCGTAAACAGCCACAGGCATCTCTGTGCCTTCCTGCTCAATCGCAAAAATGGCGTGCCCACCTTCAATCACGCGCGGCTTGACTGTTACCCTACCACGAACATATCCACAGGTGTACGCTTTGACTCCGGCAAGTTTGAGCTCCCTTCGCAGGTGCATGTTCGTGCCCTGGTTCGTCCGGAAGATCATCCAGCCGCCGAGCTCTTCCCCCGGCTGCAGAAATTGCAGCGCAGATGATACCACCTCGGGACTCTCGCCTCTTATTCCAAAGTATACCGGATCAGGACCGTGCGGCGCAATAAGCACGCGCCCGTGCCTTTTGTCATAGTTGTTGAAGGTATTCGGATACGTAGCTTCACTAAATTTGATCACCTTCTGTTCGTCCACCACGCGCGGCCTACCACAGTTTTCAGGCTTCCTGTAGGCGATGAGCTCATAAGTGTAATCGCAATCCGCCATCAAACATCCAATTGCTCCAAGGGAGCCAACGAGACCCTGGCCGTTGCCGAAAGTGCGATACTCAACGCCTGAAACGGCGGCCACACTTTCCGCCATCTTCCTGCTCATGACATTGCACATTGCGTTGCCACTAAACTCTTCTACTACCCCGTGAAGCCCGTCACCTTGATAGAAAGCGACACCTGGGTTCGCACCGTTCCCAATCGCTGACCCTTCTTCCACTGCCTGGATGACATGTGCGATTGCCCTGCCTGCCTCTGGCACACTCACCCTAAGGCAGACTGCTCCGTTCCCCCTTGTTTTCCAAGGGATGTTGGGATTGAGCCTGACAAGCAGCGGATAATCAACCAGCTCTGCGCCGATTCGTTTCAGACCTTCCATTATTTTGAATGCTAGATGCGTCGTGCACCGGCCCGAGCGCGAGTCAGTATCATCGAACGCGATGTGAAGGGTCTGCATGTGAGCAGGTTGTCAAACATGGTATATAGTCGATTCTGACGGATCATTTCCATATGTGGAATGGCCAGGAATCCTCAAGCTAATCCAATATTAAATTTAAAACAGCTAGAAATTACGAAATCAAGATCAATGTGAGAATTATATCGCTGTTATAAAATAGCCATAGCGTTTAAATAGTTTCAGCATGGATCGTTTTGTCAAGTGAATTAGATGCCAGTCGCAATACTTCCCGATATTAGCGAACAACACTGCATCGGATGTGCGCTCTGCGTAGAGATTTGCACTGCTCTTGGTCCAGATGTGCTGAGAGTAAAGCCGGTGGAAGGCTGGAAGAGAGGCAAGGCATTCGTGTTTTATCCAGAAAGATGCATCTCTGACGGTGCATGCATCGGTGTATGCCCGACAAAGGCAATATTCTGGATGAGGCCGATGGACTACACGCCAGGACAGCCGGTCCCGCTGAAGAAGCACGGTATCTTCACAAAGGGCTGGGAAGAAGGCTAAGTCCTTCATCACTTCTTTTTTCATTTTATTCTTCGATAGATTTTTAACGACAGGACTCGCTCGCTTGATCTGACTTGGTCGACTGGGACGAGCAGATCAAGGCCCATCTTTTCTGGATATGGGGAGAGGAGGAAGGGTTTCTAAAGCGCGGCAAGGAGGGCATGCTCGTCGTGACCGACAGGCGGCTCGCATTTATCACAAAGACAGAGATGACCTTCAAGATGCATGACACACATTCGATAAGACAGCTCAACAGGTTCAAGAACAATGAAAATGTATTCCGACCTGCGGAGGGCTACAAGATCGAGAATCTCGAGAAGGATCTTGACAAGAGCCCCGACAATATCGAGATACCATTCAGCCAGGTTTTGGATCTGACATCCGAAGACAAGCGTTGGGGAACTCTTCTCAAAGTAAAAGTGAACCTTGGCGACAAATCAAAATTGCACAAATTCTCGATTGTCAAAGGATGGGTGAAATACCCCGCCAAGGATCCAATTCAGTTCCAGCGGATGGACTGGAGTCCGCTTGTGAACCTAGTGAAAACCGCGTCTCCATAAACATCGCACGCCTCACATCATTTTTCACTCAATTTATATTGGATAGAGACGAAGCTTTCTTAGCAAGACCGATTTATGCCAAAAACGAAGGCATTCGTGTTTATCAACACGGATGCAGGGATCGAAAAACTTCTGCATGAGGAGATCAAAAAACTCCAAGGCGTCAAGGAAGTCTACCCACTCTATGGTGAATACGATCTGATGGCGATTGTCGAAGAGGAATCGGACAAGGATGTGGCGAAGGTAATTTCTTGGGAGCTGAGAAAGATCAAGGGCATTCGCAGCACCAACACGATGGTCGTCGCAAAATAGGAACGATGTTCGCTGCTGCGTCAGATCAGTGTTACTCGTACTCTTCTTCCTGCCCAGCTACGCGGCACCACAATCTGTCCTTTCTTCCCGGCAAGATCAACAGTCCGTTCCAAACCAGCATGCATCGTAGCAGGGCTGTAGGTAATGGGCTTTTCATGCTTCGTGGTCTGAGGCTTTGCGGGATCGGTGTGGAGCTGCTCTGAGTTGACGCCACGGTGAAGATAGGGCTGACAATATTTGCACGATTCGTCGAGCTGCCTTACTTTGCCAAATTCTTTCATGTGTCCTGTATTATGAGCATCTATTAGAGCAATTTCTTCATGAATAGCAACTATTTCTTTTGGAATTGCAGAGGAGGTTTTCTCTGGAGAAAAATACGGCGACATCATTGCAGAATCCTTGCCTCCGCTGTGGTTTTCGCGGTTCGTTAACTATTCAATAGTCAAATAAAGTTAACATTGTGATACACTTTGGTTCCAAGCGGCATGCTAGATTACCACTTGATATAAATAATGGCGCTTTGCCTGAAGAAAAGGGAGAATTGGGATGCGAGCAGCAGCTATCAACCGATTCATAAATCAGAGCGAGATCGATAAAGTTCACAGAGCACTTTCGTCAAGCCTTGGAGGCAAAAAGGATAATTATTTTGGAGTCCTTTATCTTTCCAAGAAATTCGACGTTCCGGAAAATGAAGCGGCATCATTTGTCGCGCTGGATGGAACCACGGACGAAGGTATTGACGCGTACTATCATGACAAGAACAAGAAAACACTCTACCTTTATGTCTTCAGATGGTCAGAAGATCACTCTCTATTCAGAGAGCCGCTGGAAAGGCTAGGCAAGACCGGGATTAGCAAGATCTTTTTCGACCCGACGAAATCGGAAAACGAACATCCCCTGATAGTGTCGCTAAAAACGTGCCTGTTTGAAAACTGGAAGACGATTGACCGCGTCGTGCTTGACTTTGTGTTCAACGGCGACCCTGTAGACGCTGAACAGAGCAGGGTGCTTGGATTTCTGAGAGAGGCCGTCGAGGACAAGAGGGGCTTTATCGAGAGCTACCTCAGCCGCATAGGCGAGTCGCCGGGGCTCCATGACCTCATATTTCACTACGTCTCCAACGTGAAGACGCTAGGGAGCATCACGTCGTCAAGGCAGGTCGCAGAATACGTTATCAGTTTTGACGGTTCGCTCAAGGTCCCTCCAACCCACGAAGCCGAAGCTCCCAACCAGAACCAGATGACGGTGACTTTTCTGTCGCTTGCAGATCTCTATCGGATGCACTCTGATCTCGGGGAGAGGTTCTTTGAAAGGAACCTGCGCTCGGGTCTTGACGAAGGCAAGATGACAAACCTGCAGATAAGAAATTCATTAAGGACAATAGTGGA
>CAZNOV010000116.1:0-4427 GCA_964574725.1 uncultured Nitrososphaera sp.
TGTCTCCATCCAGCGACGCGGATAGCAGGCTATAGTTGTCGACTCTTTCAAAGGCGGGCTCTTTTATTATTTCCGCATCCTTTCGCGAGCCGAACTTGAAGGTCTGCTTTATTCTCTCGGATACAGGTGATCTCATCCCGATTGGCAGCGCCAATTCCTTTATTCCCAGATCGACTACAGTCCTTCTGTGATTCCAAAACTCCAAGTCTGATGCATCGATGTGGAATGTGTAGGAGAATTGCAGGGGCGCTGTTCCAAGCTGCTCGCCAGTTCCCACCGTGTCCTGCGAACCACCAACGGTCGCGGAGGCGGCGGTAGAAGAAGATGTCATCCTAGAAATTGCGTATCTTTGCAAGTCTTTCTTGTTGATAGCTGCACTGATAGTGACGACCAAATTTTCAACTATAGGACGCGGCATATTTCTGCGATCGTTGGCCAGCCACGACTGGAACATGTTAGCTGAGGCAATATTGTTTTGTTTTATTTCGGAGTTTATGTTTTCCTTGTATTTCGTATGCTGCTGGTCAAAGTTCACTTCGGTGTTTCCGAGCAGCTCGGATAATGAATTCTTTGTATCGAGCAGAATTGCTCCTCCTGTCGTCATCAAGTCGCTGGCCAATACGTCCGAGTGAGCGTCATAGAATTTCTCCATCGTATCCTGCGTATTCATCTTGATATTCTTGATTGCCGTTACAATGTCCGCGCGAAGACCTTCAGAATCAGAGAGCAGAGAAGCCAACTTTGCGTTCTTGATTTCAATCTTGCCCATTCTTGAAACGAGCGATGCAAAGTCCTTGATAATTTCTATTAGGTTTCTGTCATCTTCGAGAGGTGAATAGTCTGCATACATGAAGCGTCCTTGGAAGCTTCTGCTGGAAGTCTGGCGGAGACCTGGTTCCATGCGAGATTCTTCGTGTCCAACTATTTAGGCATTATTCCGTCGGCGGGCTCCGCGCTGAATGATACGATCACTACGTAGACCGCGCCACCGATGAAATCTGCAGATCGCGAGTTCGCCGCACCAAGGAATTTGTTTTTATACCTGAATAGTGTCGGGGATTTCGATGCCGTCCGAGAGCGTAGATGGCAACGATGATCCGAGTCATGAGCCCGGACGGCGAAAGAACAAGAACGCAGGACCTGGCGGAACGGATTCATCCACGAATCCCAAATCCAATGCTTTTGACAGGCTAAAGAGGTTAAGTTCCAAGATCCCTGGGACTTTGGGCACAGTTCCGCGGGCACCCAGCGCTCAAGGGCCAGAACGAATCACTGAAAAAGTATCGGGAGTTTCAAAGCTATTCGAGGAGATGCAGCGGCTCGGGCTCGAGCCCGCCGGACTTGGAAAATTCATCGCGTCTCTCCACAAGCTCGCCGTGGCTTCAGGTGTCTCGCCAGAAAACCTTGTGCTCATCATAAAAGAAGTAAACGAGCTTTCGGATGGGAAACAGATTTCTGTCGCCCAGGTGAGAACACGCATTCAGCGTTTATCGGAACAACGGAAACTGCTCCAAAAGGAAGTTGACGGCCTTGAAAAGAAAAAGGATTCGCTGGCCGTGGAACTGGGTCTCAGAGAGCTAGAACATTCGACAACTCGCGAGACATTGACCGAGTATGAGCGAATCAGAAAGGAGTTAGAGCAGAATGCCCTTTCTTTCATGGACCTTTCAAAGCTCGTCATGTTGATAGGAGAGGCCCGGAAAATAGGCTATGATTCTGCATCTGTGGTGGCCGCACTGTCCGACTTGGAGCATAAAGCGAACGAAAGGAAAAAGATAGAAACTGAAATCGAAAAGATGCTTGATACAAAACGTGTCGCGCAGGAGAGAGTTCTCGCACTAGAGCAAGAGATTTCGGAAAAACAGCAGGCCCTCAGGTCTGCACAGGAGTTGGGCAAACTGGGGTTTGACTTCAATGATTTGAATGACATCAGCGGAGCGATTAGGTTCATATCGCAAACGCGAAATATTGAATTCTCTACTGCCAAAAGGCAGCTTCTTTCAGACATGCACAGCTACTACGCAAACGATCAGGAGCTCAAGAAAAGGATACGAGTCCTAGAATCTCTTCTGCAAGAGAAAGAGGAGCGATTCAGGAGCCTCGAGGCAGACTACGAGAATGAAAAGGCTGTTCTTGACCATGCCAGAAAGCTCATTTCAAGTGGTGTTGATGAGCAATGGCTCGTGAAACTGCGCTACATCATGGATGCATACGGTACGGATACCGATTTGCTCGCCAATGACCTCAAGAACATGCAGGGTTTGAAATCAAGAATCAATGAGCTCATGACTACAAAGAGGGCACTCGAGGAAGAAGAGCGGTTGCTTCGCCAGAAGGTAGTCGCTGTCGAAGATCAGCGGCTGAAAACGTTGTCTTTGATCAACAAGATGATTGTGAATCCGGAGAGATCCTCGTCGCCGCAGCAGCATGCAGTAAGGGATGCAGCGTATCCGGAAGCCGGCGGCCTGAAAGAACTGGTGCGCGCGGCGGTAGGCGAATCTGTGGACGTGACTGAATTCATGAATTCCGCGCAGAGGGCTATCGATGTAATTTGCTCAAAACTGCAAAAGAACAGTCCAGCAAGATTGGTGCTCGAACACGCACTCCGCGCGTTAAAATTTGAGTCTAAACGGTGAGGGATGTTCCTTTCTTCCGCGTCGACAAGTTCACAGCTGGAAGCCGAGTATAGTTATATAAATGCCAGAGCATAACTGTAATGTTGACTCAACAATACCAAAGCGGTTCGTTCTCGGTCGACGTACTGAAGCGTATTCTTATGACACTTTCAGAAAACGGTAGGACAAAAAGGACCATCAGTAGCTCCAGAAATCGCCATGTCTTCGACAGGCGACAATATCTACGCCCTGTGGGGAGATCACCAGCTTGACCTTTCAAATGGTGAAATATTTTTGGCCTCAAGTACTGATGATGGTGCAACCTTTGGCTGTCCGATTAATCTGAGCGCCAATTCGGGAGCTTCTTCTGGTCCTCAGCTGGTTCTTGCACAAGACGGCAGCAGCGTCCACGTTGTGTGGCATGACCTCCAGGAAAGCAACCTTGAAGTTCTGGTTCAAAGTAACGTCGATCCCCTGTCAGAGATCATAGTCACCAATCCTGTCGCCGATACTTCGCCAAATGGGGATGAAGAAATTCAGGTGTCTGGCAGCGTTGCGAACGCGGCATCCGGCGACACGGTAACCGTGGACTGGGGAGATGGATCTGAAACAGATCATATTGACATTTCAGGCTGCTCGTGGGGCCCGGTAGCTCACACGTATTCTACATCTGCTCTCAATAGCATGGTAGCGAAATTGGTTGCCTCTGATAGCACCGAGAAGGCCGTTAGTGGGGAGATAATTTTTGACGTAAAGAAACAGCCGACAATCTTGTCGCTGGATTTTGTCCCAAGTGTCAAGCAGGGCCTCGATTTGACTGTAACCGGCTCCCTTGTAGATGCTGATTCTGGCATAGGACTTCAAGGCAAGACCATTACCTTTGTAGGATCGGGCGTCGGCAATTTAACAGATGTGCTTACAGACGCCGACGGGCTGTTTTCATCCACCGGCCCATCCGTAAATGCCACATTAAATGGTCTCTTGGTACAGGCACACTTTGACGGTGACTCACAATACGACCCTGCTGATAGCGAGATCAGGGCATACGATACCGCGGGACTTTCGGCAACAGAATTCGCGGTGAGCGGCGGCTCAAATTCTCACGTTGACTTGACCGGATTTAACGCGTCAATAGATTTTGAAGAAGTAATTTCAGATGGACCACTGTATGTATCTGACTGTGCTTCGCAAAGCGACAGATTCTTATCGGTTGATCTGTGCCTGAGAATCTCGCCTGGAATCCAGATGGCAGATGATTCGGCGGCGGTAGTCGCCATGTCTTTTGCTGGCGTAGATATTCCCGATGGATATACCACAAGCGATCTGAGTCTCTTTCACGAGCTGGCAGCCGGCACGGTTGTTGATATCACACATTCCAGAGATCTAAACAGTGAAACTATGACAGGAGAGGTTACTAGCTTCAGTAACTTTATCGTCGGAGTTGCACAATACGCAGGCATCACCCCCGGCTCGCACCGAGCACAGCTATTCGTAGGAGACAATAATGTAGTTTCTTTAAGGGACATCAATGATCAGTCTAATTCATCTTCTACCGCACATATCGAGCTTGATGACAACAGTTACTTTGTTGGACAAAGCCCACTCCTCACGGTAACTGATGCAAACGGCAATGTCGACGCATCGAAAAATGACATTGTTACAGCGAATGTCAAGTCCGAGACGAGCCACCCTGATTCGATTTTTGTAACGCTCACCGAAACCGGGCCGGCTACCGGAGTTTTTAGAGGCAGCTTTGAACTTGTTAGCGGCGAATCATCTTCCCTGGACGGAGAACTTCAGGCAACCACAGGA
>CAZNOV010000117.1:0-4095 GCA_964574725.1 uncultured Nitrososphaera sp.
GAACCCTGACTCCGTGTTTTTCCAAGATCCCCTGCTCCTTGAGCGAAACGCCGCAATTAAGCGCAGTCTGACCGCCGAAGCCCAGCATTATTGCATCTGGCCGTTCGGCTTCAATCACCTGTTCGACGTATCCGGTGGTGATCGGCACCGGGTAAACTTTGTCCGCAAAGCGTGTATCGGTCTGGATCGTAGCGATGTTCGGATTGATCAGGACGCTCTTGATTCCTTCTTCCGCCAGGGCCTTAAGACACTGTGAACCGGAGTAGTCGAATTGGCGGCCAGGTTTTTTAGTCCCGGCTTTCGCCTGCTTCTCCGATCTTTAGAGCCCCGCTCCCAAGAACGAGAACCTTCTTTATTGTCTCATCTCTTGGCGACCTTTTTCCCTCCTTTCTTTCCTGCCGCCTTTGATTTGCTCCTTGCCGCATGCGCCTTCTTTCCTTTGGCGCCTTCATCCATCCCGTCTGATATTATCTTCTTGAACCTGTCAAACACAAACATGCAATCGTAGGGTCCCGGTGATGCCTCCGGGTGGAACTGCACAGCAATTAGGGGTTTGCTCCTGTGCTCTATTCCCTCTACTGTATCGTCGTCTGCGTTAGAGAACCACACCTTGAAGCCTGTCTTTGCAAGGCTCTTTGGGTCAATCCCGTACCCGTGGTTCTGGCTGGTGACATAGACCTGGTTGCTGCGCTTGTCTACGCAGGGTTTGTTCTGTCCTCTATGGCCGAACTTTAGCTTGTAGGTATTTGCGCCCCCTGCCAGTGCAAGAATCTGGTTGCCGAGGCAGATCCCAAGAGTCGGCATGTCCGCCTTCATCATCCTCGAAGCGGTCTTGATCGTGCTGGTGCAGACCTTGGGATCGCCTGGACCGTTGCTAATGACCACGCCCTTTGGATTGTACGACAATATTTCTTCATAGCTCACGTCCCAGGGAAGGCGAACCACCCGATAGCCTGTGCGCATGATATTGCGGATGATGCTGTACTTTACTCCCGTGTCCAGCACCACAATGCAATCATTATCCGTGCTGCCGTACTCTTGAGCCTTGCTCGTCGAAACCTCGGGCATGAAATTAAGACCCTCGTACTTTGCGCTCGAAAGCACGTTTTTCAGCTCTAATTCGTCGACCCCGTTTTCAGAGACCGCAACAGCTCCCAGCATTACACCATGTGCCCGAATTTTTTTCGTAAGCTCCCTGGTATCGATGCCATAAATGCCGGGGATCTTTTCCTCATAGAGCCACTGGTCAAGGGTCTTTACGCAGCTCCAGTGGCTGGCGATATCAGATAGGTCGTGGATGAGGAGAGCCTTTGCCTGGATATGCTCCGACTCAAAGAACTTTGGCAAGCCGTAGTCGTCCTTCACATCAAAGCTCGGGACGCCATAGTTGCCAACAAGCGGGTACGTGAGGCACAATATCTGGCCTCGGTAAGAAGGGTCGGTCAATGTCTCCGTATATCCAACCATGCCAGTGTTGAAGACAACTTCGCCGGCTATCTTTGACGGATAACCGAAACCAATGCCATCAAAAGTGCTCCCATCTTGTAACATCAACTTTGCGGCGTAACCCGTATAAGTTTGCTGGAGTGTCGGAATTTTTTGAACCCTCACCAATTGGTAAAGCTAGCAAATTTAAATTTTGCTTTAAATGGCAAGAGTAATATTGTTTGGCAGCGAATCACACGCAAGACGGCACATGGATGATCAGCAGCAGCGAAAGTGCAGCATTTGCGGTTCTAGATTTGCAGAGCGGAAATGCTACTTCTGCGACAATCATGTCTGCACTTCTTGCATCAAGCAGTCTGATGCCTCTGGGAGCTATTCGACAACAAAATGTGTCAATTGCGAGAGAAGAAGAATAGACAAGCTGAGCATTTTCACCGTCGTGAAGAGGAATCTGTTCATAATTGGCATCTTGGTGGGCTTTTGGCTGTTCACAATATTCCCGATACCGTTCCTGCAGCTCGCGGGAATTGAAGTGGATCCGACTGCCTTCCAGCCCGTGCTGATTGCCACAGCCCTCATGGCAATCCCTTTCGTGTTCATGTTCTTTGCATGGCAGAGACGGGCTCCGCCGGGAACGCGATGATCTGGCCGTTTCACGCAGGCGTTCGGACACCATCATCACAGTTGCAGAATAATGTGACACGAAAAGATTGCCGTGCCTGTTAGTACATGGCTTTGGCTACTAGCTTCGTAAATTCTGTTGTGGAAAGAGTTCCTCCGATATCCTTTGTCTTGTTATTTTTCCTCAGAACGCTTATGATCGCGTCTTCTATCCGCTTGCCCTCGGCCAGTGCGCTTCTGTCACCGTGCTTGTCGGCAAGCCATTCGAGCATCATCTTGGCCGACAGTAGGATTGACGATGGATTCGCCGAGTTCTTGCCGGCGATATCAAATGCAGCGCCGTGAACGGGCTCAAATAATGCAAACTTTTCACCGATGTTGGCGGCAGGTCCCATCCCGAGTCCACCGACCACCTGTGCCGCTTCGTCAGACAATATGTCCCCGAACAGGTTCGTGGTGACGATAACGTCGAATTCTTCGGGATTACGTATCAGGTTCATAGAACAGGCATCGACGTACTGCTCGCTGTAATCTATCCCGGGATATTTTCTTGCTACGTCCCCGCACGTAGCGGCGAACAATCCGTCGCCTTTCCGGAGAACGTTGGCCTTGTGAACTGCGACCACCCTGCGCTTGCCGCCACGCAATGTGGCCGTCCTAAAGGCGTACTCCGCGATTCTTCGACTGGCCTTCTCGGAGGTGACTCTGAGTGCCACGACGGTGTTCTGGTCGGTGTAGAACTCCCATCCGAGATAGACATCCTCTGTGTTTTCGCGCACGGTGACGAGGTCAACACTTGGTGACAGACCCACAATGTTCGGATATGACTTGGCCGGCCGGACATTTGCGTAAAGGTCAAACATCCTGCGCAAGACGATTATTACGTCTGCGGCGCTTTCTCCTACAGGGCCCTTCAGGCACGCGTCAGATTTCTTGATTGCCTCGATGGACGATTCTGGGAGCGCTTTGCCGTGTTCCGCAAGAGCCGCATCCCCTGCATCAGCTTCAACTATTGTCAGCTTTGTCGAACTCTTGTCGCTTATCGTTTCCAGGATCATCTTTGCAGATTCTGTCTGTTCAGGACCGATGCCGTCGCCTCTTATGAGCGAAATGGTGTATTTTGCCAACTAGATCATCATAATCGACTCTAGCTTCTAGAGTAGAGCACCTTTTTCAA
This sequence comes from uncultured Nitrososphaera sp., assembly GCA_964574725.1. Taxonomy (GTDB): domain Archaea; phylum Thermoproteota; class Nitrososphaeria; order Nitrososphaerales; family Nitrososphaeraceae; genus Nitrososphaera. Next base: position 3,245 of record CAZNOV010000117.1, read on the forward strand.
AAGCACCTTGTTAATGGCGTCCATCATTGCTTGTACCGAGGCGACGACGATATCCTCGCCTGCCTTTCGCGAGGACACCACGTTGCCATTCTTGTCCTCGACCTTGATTGTCACCTCAGCAAGCGCGTCCGACCCTCCTGCTATAGAATCAAGCCTGTACTCCCTGATCTTGATGCTGGCCATTTCGCCGGAAATCTTTTGTATCGCTTTCAGAGCTGCGTCGACGGGCCCCACTCCGATCTCGGAGGCGATAAGGTCCTTGCCGTCTGCATTGAGTCTGACGACGGCAGTAGGGATGATGTTCATCCCGGTAACGATGTGGAAGTCATAGAGCTTGAACTTTTCCTCAAATTTTGTGTTTTTCATGACCTCGCCGGAAATAGACAACAGCTCCGAAGTGGTTATCGGCTTGCCCTTGTCTGCGATGTTCTTCTGTTTTTCGACAATGATCTTTAGCTCGTCGTCTGTGGGCTTTATCCCAAATTCTTCGAGCATGGCCCTTATGCCGTGTGCCCCCGCATGCTTGCCTGCCTGAAGCCACCTTTTTCTCCCAACGAGTTCGGGACTGATCGGCTCGTAGGTAAGCGGGTTGTTTATTATTCCGTGGGTGTGGATTCCAGACTCGTGTCCAAACGCATTCTCGCCTATTATTGCCTTGTTCGGCTGCACAATTATCCCCATTGTGTTTGAAACATACTTTGACGTTTCGTACAGGAGCTCGGTCTTGACGTTGTGCTTTTTTGTGTACAAGCACTGCAGCGCCATTACGAATTCCTCAAGGGATGCGTTTCCTGCCCTTTCGCCGAGCCCGTTTATCGTGACGTGAGCGCAGGCGGCGCCGGCTCCGCCGG
>CAZNOV010000118.1:0-4086 GCA_964574725.1 uncultured Nitrososphaera sp.
TTAGTCCCACTTGCTCCACGCGGCCATCCAACGGTATGTCCACGTGTTAAGCTTCGCACCTAACGCAGCGATCGGCACTGTCAGCACCGCTCCTGCTCCCGAGCCCAAGGCTACGGGACTGTTGTAGAACTTCCCTACCTGAGGTTCTATAGGAGTCATGTAAGCCGGCAGCGTGGGTCTAGGATACTTGAACGCCACCTCCAATGGATCTCTTATCAGAAGCAGATTGACCATGTTGAACAGCGGGAACGAAAGGCCAATCAGCGTTCCACCGATGATTATGGCAGCGTGCTTGTTCCTCCTGGTTGCCCAGTATGTCAGGTCTAACAGCATTGCCGAAGGTATCCACACAGGCACGACGATGAAGTCGTAAGGATAGCCCAGCGCGAACCACGCACCCTTTGCAACCCACGTATAGATTGTCATGATTGTGGCATAGTATGTGGCCGTTCCTGGAACTCCTGTAAAGAGCATGTAGTATATCGCTCCTACAGCAAGCATTGTGGACTGTGAGATGGAGAATACCACGAAAGAGGTCCACATCCAGTCTGTGTAGAAGATATAGTCTCCTGCGTTGATCGTCAGCAGTGTGCTGTTAACAGCAACCACCACTATGAACAAGTAGTGTGTTGTACGTCTAAGCCAGACCATTATCTACCCAGACAGCCACGTAGTATATTAATTTTTATGTCGAACACAAACGTGTGCGATTATCAGACCCGTGCGAGGCGTACGATTGAGCCAGCAAACGCTGTGGGGACATGCAGGAATGACAACAAAAAGAAAAGAGAAGGCCTAGGCCCTAGGCGGTTTCTCGTGGGTTATCTTCATGATGAAGAAGAACCCGAGAGCCTCTATCACGGTCAGGACAGAAAGCGCGTATAGTCCGCTGGTCAAAGGATATGCCCATGGGTAGACCGAAACGCCAACATAGACTCCACCCGCGGTCGCCGCCCAGCACAGCGCAAAGCCAAGAATGTAAATGCCATTCATGTTTTCGACTCTTCGGCCTATCATGCGTTCGACGTCGTCTCGGCTGTCGCCTCCGCCGCCACCGCTTCTACGCCCACCACTTCCGTATCCCTTTGGTAAGGTCATTTGGTGTACAAACAGGACATGCCTTTTTAAATTTTGCTGTTGGGGTAGGCACAAAACAATCAGAACGGATATCGGTGTTGAAGAGAGCGAGAGCAAGGTCTACAGCACGTTACTTCTGTTGAATAGGCCCCTCAGACCGGATGTTTTCAACCTTGTCAGGATGACGACGAATCCGATAACCACTGCCACCATTAGGGCGGCGCTCACGGGGAACTCGGGCACCACGACTATGTTGAACTTTGCCTCCTCCGTGAACGTTCCGCCTCCGGCTGGCACGCCGCTGATTGAGTTAATCGTAACCGTAACAGTCATTGGACCTGCACTTTCGAAATTGACCTCATGAGTTCCCGTGCCAAAATCCGAATTCTGGTTCTTGAATTCGTCCAGCATGTTACCGCTTCCATCCACTATCGTGAAATCGTAGTTCACGCGCTCTAGAGGAAATCCGCTCTTTTCGGTCAATACGACCCCAAAGGCAATCGTTGCTCCGGGCCGGATTTCGATGGGGTCCCATTCTAATCGCACCGTGTACGTTCCTCTGCCAGTATCTCTCTGAAGAGGCGGCTCGGGAATCTCCCCGCCTGTACCAGCAGGAATTTCAGGTTGGCCCACTCCCGTTGCTAAAAGCTCGAACTTGAATAGAGTGGGCGCTTGGCCTGTCGTCACATCTACAAAAGTCTGCGCCTTGATCGGATACGGGAATCCGTTAGATATCCATATGTCATTATCAGTACTCTTGTGCCATCCGACAACGGTAGTTTCGAATGTGCCGCCAGGAACTGTAATTGTTTCTTGACGAAGTGGTTTGATCTCTTCACAACCTATGCAAGCTATTCTTCCCCAAGAAGCAGCGTCCAGTGACTGGGGCTTCGATTCTGGCGTGAATGATTCAAGCCATTGAAGAGATCTCTTGTACCCGCTGATGTATTCGTTCATTTCTGGCGGAATATTAGTGCCTCCAGATATAGGAGACAGATTGCTTCCGAGCTTTAACGTCGCATTTATGACATTGCCCTTATCGACTACGTAGGTAGGAGCGAGCCAATCTCCGTCCTGCTGCTCCTTAAAGATTATTAGCATTTCAAAAGGCTGAGCATTATTTGTGTCAAACTCTTCAATACTGTACTTTACCCAAAGATCCTGCTTGGCCCCTTCGCCAACCCACCAGAGTCGATCGTCCTGCGCATAAGCGCTTTTCAAATTCAGGGATACGCCAAGCATTGTAGACGCAAGTAGAGCTCCTACAAGAACGGAGATGAATAGCTTGCCAGAGGCCATCATGAAAATGGAGTACACGGCAACTGATAAATGTTTATTCGACTGGGGAGATAAACAAATAAGTGTAACCACCCGGCGATCATTCGCGTACATGTGCAACTGCCCGAAGGTCACTTTTTTCGAAGTGGACTTTAAGCTGGTTGGCATGAGAGTAATCGCGAATCACAAGAATTGCGGCGACTTTCTAAACGGCGACCAATTTTCCCAGTTCGAGAAGGAGCTTACAAAGTACTGGGGTTTTGAGGAAAAAGATTAGGGCTTTATATTCTGATTTCAAGAGCTGTTTAAATTCATCATCCCACCTGGCTTGTTGCCAACACGTCAACTTTATTAATGTCGGTATGAATTGCGTGATAGGTGGTTTTGGATGACCAAAATGTTAAGCGTAAGTATAGACACGTCAGGAGTGGACGCAAGCGAAGCCAAGGACTGGGTTAACGAGCTGGCCAATGTCTACGCAGACATGCAGATTTCTGACGTGAACGTGTCTGGAAGCAAGATCTCGTTCAAGGCGGGCTTTTCGGGGATGGATGACACCGAACCGGACGACATCGAGATGAGGATGAAAGAGTACCTGACAATGAACGAGGCGTTCAGGGCAAAGAACATCAACATCCGCTAAAGGCTTCCGACCTTTTTCTTCTTTTCACATGCCCATGTTTATTCATCATGATCGATGCATACTACAATTAAAATAGAAAAATCCTTCAAGTCATGTGAATGACCTGTAAAGGAATATGCATCCGTCACAAGGCTCAAAAGCCAGTCGGCTCTGGCAGGTACGCCAGCGGTCAGAAGAGATGCCAGATCTGTGAGATATTCATAAAGTGGGATGGCCTATGGTGCCCGTGCTGCGGCTACAGGCTCCGGACAAAGCCAAGGAACCTGAAGTACAAGGCAAAGCTCAGGGCCAGGACCACTGGAAGACTGGAGCTCCATGCTGCCCCATTCATAACAGTGCATCGAAAGTGATCAGCCCTTAAGGCTGGCATTGGCTGCCCTGAATAGCCGTCGCTGAAGATTCTGAAGAAGCTGCACATCGCTGGTCAGGTCCATGGATATCTGGATGAGCTTCGAATAGCGAGTGTAGAACGGGCTACTCTTGCTAGCCAGACTTTCAGCGGCAGCCCTGCCCATGTAATAGTAGCAGTCGGCGAGCATCTGCCGCTCTAGCAAGTATTCGATCTTTGAAATCACCAGTTTGCCGTCGAATTCTTTGGATTTCAGCTCCCGGACAGCTTCAAGTGATCGGGATATCGCCGGCCTCGTTGCCCTCTCCATGCCGATGCAGTCAAGGGCTGCCTGCATGCCGTCCGCGACGCTCGCAGGAGAGTCAGTCTGTCTTACCTGCTCCAGCTCATGAAGTGGCATTGGCCTCTTGCCCGAAAGCTCAAGCACACCTGCGATGAATCGGTAGGACGCAAGCTTTGCCCACATCGCTGCAACAGCGGGGTGCCCTTCCGATTCAATCATTTTTCGTTGGCATAGCAGGGAGCCAATGAGCGATTTTCTGCCTGCCGCTGAAAGCGTCTTTCGATACTTTTCATGTGTCACTTCCTTCATGGCCGAAGCCAAAAGAAACTTGTCGGTGTCACCAAGGATTGCCATGTCATGCAGTTCAACTACATGGTATCGCGGATCGCTGCCCAAGTAGAGCAGCTCGACGCTGTGACCCTCGACATTGATGACCTTGTTCCCACGGATTTCGTC
>CAZNOV010000119.1:0-4061 GCA_964574725.1 uncultured Nitrososphaera sp.
GGCTTTGCACTGATCGCTATGTTTCAGGCAGTCTATTATAGCAGAGTACGAAAATCGATTGAAAGACATGAGAAACGCGTGCACCACGGCATCGGCGAGCGAAAATTTCGTTGCCTAAAAGTAGTTTCTAAACAAACGAAGGAGAAGAGAGGCCTATCCCCACCACTTTCTCTTTGACTTTTCTTCGGCCGCCAGAGCTGGTTCTTGAGCTCGTGACATGCCGGCGAAGTTTGTTTCGACTCCTGTGAGGACGATCATTACCCTAGCGCGACCCTTCAGAGACGGATCCACCCTAGCTCCCCAGACTATTCTGATTTCGTGCGGCATGCTCCTTGTGACGAGTTCTCCGGCCCTCGTGACCTCTTCGAGCGTGATGTCGTCACCTCCGCTCACGTGCACAAGAACTCCGGTTGCCATGTTTGTGTCCTTTATGTCCAGCAATTGGGTTTCCAGCGCCATTCTTGTCGCCACTTCAATTCTATCCATCCCTTCCGCACTACCCACGCCGATGGCGGCAAGTCCCCTGCCTTCCATTATGGCCGTGAGATCTGCGTAGTCTATGTTGATAAGTGATGCAGTGGTTATGGTTTCCGTAATCCCTTTGACGAACTGCCCGACAAGCTCGTTTGCCACTCCGAGGGCTTCCTTCAGTGGCAGATTTCCTGCCAACCTCGTGAGTTTGTTGTTGTCTATTGTAACGAGAGTATCGCACGACCTCTCGAGGTTGTCCAGAGCCTCCCTCGCCATGTCATAGCGGTATCTCTCGACGGCGAACGGCAGGGTCACGACGCCTATGATAAGTGAGCCTTGCCTCTTGAGGTTGTCTGCGAGGATCTGGATAGCTCCAGTTCCCGTGCCTCCGCCAAGACCTGCACAAATGAATATGATGTTGGCTCCCTGTACTTCTCTTTGGATTTCTGAAAGACTCTCCCTTGCTGCTTCCATGCCTCTTTCCGCGTAACCGCCACAACCTCGACCCTGGCTTGATTTCGGACCGATCAGTATTCTCCTGTCTGCCTTTGAAATTCCCAGGTGAGCAGCGTCAGTGTTTATCGCGATGAGCTTGCCGCCTGACAAGCCTCTTTCCTTAATCCACGAGACAATGTTGCTGCCTGCGCCGCCAGCTCCGATTACACAGATCTGGGGCTTGGCCATTTCCATTACCGCACGGATGGTTTCTTCCTCCATTATGCTCTCCGGTGTTACCTTTCCTGCGCTTATGTAGTCGTTAAAATCAGGTGCCATTATGACTACAGAATTCTTCGTGGTCCATATACCCTCTATTATGTAGAAAAAATTACCGACAGAAAACCTGTTGAATCGTGTGCCGCAGCGGACAGTAATGAGAATCACTGGGATTTTCTAATGATTTCTGAATGCTTTGTATCCGTAATAGAGCTCACTCAGCAGGTCATCTGGAGAAGTTTGCTTGGTGTCGCTCTCGACAGTCCTGTCCGGGGGAAAAGTGATGTGAGATTCTACTTTCTGGCACTGGCTGCAAAAGTAAACTGCCAGGGTCATCTCTCTGTGAGCAGCCTTTGGATGACCGCAAGCATCGCATGGCATGGCCTTTGATTGAGAATTAGCGCTGAGATTACATAAGCCTTTGACAGTCCTGAAAGCGACATACACTCGAGACAGATGCTGGCTCTGGAGCACCAGGATGCTCACGCTGTTAAGGCGTGATCGTTGTCTTTGATCTCAAACTTTTGAAAAACCCTGTACGCCTTGCAATAAGATTCGGCAACCTCTTGTTTGGTGCAGGGGAGGTCGTTTCTCCTGAATTTACACATGGAGTAATACTTGCATTTTCCGTAGTCCGGTGGCTCCAATCTCTGACCGACGTATAATCAGATTGTCGTTGCGTATCTTCCCTCGCATGTCGCTTTCCCTACATGAATATGCGGGTAAATGTGTCGTCAACTTGACTTTAAATTCGTGTCCAATATGTCAAGAAATGTCCAGCGGCAGAACACTCGTCCAATGGAGGGAACAGAGCGGCGATATCACGTACTTCTAGAGCGCGGGACGCTAAGGCGATGTATGGTAAGGTCTGGCTGAAGCGCCGCAAGCCTGTCCTGACCAGATGAGGAAGGTACTGCCCGTTACATGCTCCAACCACGTATTCCTCACTAGATATCCTCCACGAGCCATTTCTTTTATATCGCGTCCATGAACTAGCCAATATGCAAGAATCGAGACCTGCAGACGCAGATCGCAAAGCGGAAAAATCAAAGGCTGAAGACAAGATATTTCCGAACAATGACTCCATTAATGAAAATTCCAGAATCGCATTGCTAGAAAAGCTCGGTTCGTTTGGATTTGCTGTTGACCAGTACGCGGAATGTACTATTGAGCAGCTTCAGGATTTGGTCAAGGGGGCGAAGTGGCTACATAGAACATACGACCCGTCAGTCGAGTCGGCTGAAGGAGCTGAAGATGATGATTCACCCATGTCGCGCCCTGTTGACAATAAGAGGGAACCCAACCTCTATTTCACAGAAGTTGACAAGAAAGTCCTAAAGTCGCTGTTGGACTCTAGCGGGAGGGTGTCCTCGCTCGCATTGTCAAGGAGGCTCGAGATCCCGCTAACTACGGTTCAAAGACGGAGGAAAAGACTGGAAAGCGAATTCCTAGAAGTATCATATTCTCTCAAGCTTGACAAACTCGGATGGAGACGGGCAGAATTATTCATTTCCACCCACAAGGGGTTGACATCAGCTGTAGGAAAAGAACTCCTGAACCACAGCTCCATCACGCGGGTCGCAAAGTCCATTGGCGAACACACTATCGACCTACGCGCAGATTCGGTCTTTAAGAGCAACAAGGACTTGCTGAGCGTGATTGAATGGATAAAGTCCCTCGAAGGCGTCAGGGATGTCGCGTGGACCGAGGCTGTTGAAATGATCGGTAAGAACAGTGCAATTCAGTACGAAATAATCGGCAAGCACCTGTAATCTGACCCGGTCACCGGCCACATCTTTTACGTGGCAACCTTACTTTTTAGCAGCAACTTGGCGTAACCATTAGATCTCAGGTAGCCGGCTAGATTAGTCGATTAGATACACTTGGACGGGTTCCATGCATTTAGACTCCAGACGCCTCAGAAGAAGAAGATGGCTGCGCCAGCGATACCTTTCGAAATATTACTAATAATAGGTGTCGCTGTGGACCTTGTTCTGGCGTACCTTGGTTTCAACCTGTTCAGGACTATCAGGAAGAGACTGAAGGCAAAAAAATAGTCGGCACGCGATAAGCAAGATTTGTCCTGCTGATGGTGAATTGCTCACGGAAGGCGTTTTTGGGCCGGGCGCCTAGTTCCTGCCCGCATCCTGTCAGGAGGTGCAAGACTTTAACGGGCCATCGCGCTCCCCAAGATCACGTTTTAATAATCGAGCAGAATTCAATACGCACAGCCAGCTGGCATGACATCAGGACGAATCAGGAATATTGGAGTTCTATCCGTCTGGAACTCTGGCCTTCAAAGCATACAGGTCTTTCTTGCCGCCGCGACCGCATTGGGATTTGTTGGCGTTTTCAGTTTCAGGTTGATCGATGGCATGACATTCGTCGTAGCTACACTTGCCGTGTGTAGCATAGTCTACTCGATGGGATTCCTAAGTAGAAAGTGGAGATAGCTCAGTCCAAGACGTAACCCGGCTGGAAAAGAGCTGTCGGCGGATAGTTAAAGCCATCTTTGGTTGCAGGATGGTCAATGTGTTCAGGTTTGACTTTTAACCTGGGCTAGCTGCATATTATTTCGTCAGTTTTTTCATTCTCTCGTATAATTCATGGCAATTTCACGGCCTGACACAGGAAGCGGGGATGACGAACACAAGAGTAAGCGAAGGATTCTTCTTGTCAGCCTGATTGCCTTAGCACTACTTTCACTGTTTATGCTTCTAGGGAATCCCGGCTTATGGACCCCCCAAGATGAAGATGAACCCGAAGCCCAAGCCCTCGATGACGATCTCGACAACAATGGCAATGATACATCCCAAGAACCAGCAGGTAACTCCAGCCAGGTCACGGCGACATCCCGACATAACGTGACTTCATAC
>CAZNOV010000120.1:0-4059 GCA_964574725.1 uncultured Nitrososphaera sp.
TTACTAGATAACGTTTGCCTCGCGCAGTTTCTCCGGGAGGTACACTTCTGCAAGGTACTTGAACCCGTGCTTGAAGAAAGCGTCCAGCTCACACTTTTCCTTTTTCTCCAGGAACAGTTTGAGCTCCTTCTGCCACTGCTTGTCCTGGAACCAGGGCTTTTTCTTCATGTCACTCGCCCTGTTCAGGTCTTCGTCTGATGCAGCAAGCCTCGCCACCTCCGGGATGTTATACTCGTATATGTCTGAGAACATCATGCCCAGCACCTTGGCATCCGGAGTCACCAGCCTGTCGCTGTCGTAGCTGAGCGATTCGCTTCCGATCTTGTAGCGCAGCGCAATGCCCAGGCCCCAAGGGTCTGCGTCTGCAAATACCACGACGGGCTTTTTCCACTCTTCGTTGAGAGCCTTGACCATCATTCTGGTCGCTCTGTCAGGCTCGCCCGAGCCGGTCATCAGAATCGCGTTGTATTTCTGGATGAAGCCTGACTTGCGGATGTTGTTCAGAACCGTGTCCTTCTCTACGACCATGACAAAGTCCGCCTTGACCTTCACGATCTCGACATCACGGATGTTGGTCGGTATCAGCTGCGACGTGGCCCTGCTTCCCAGGTTGCAATCTATGATGTCGCCTCCGACCCGCAGCGTGATGGGGCCGGAGATCATGCCCTTTGGCTTTGACGTCACTGAAAATTCCTCCCGCGGAACGCTGGTCAAGAGCTCAATGGCCTTGATGGCATCGTCCGAGTCCTCCTGGCCGCTCCAGAACTTTTGCCTGTTCTTTTCATCGCCGACTGTGCTGAGGGTGGCGTAGTACATGCCCCTGATCGTGCTTTCCATTTCCTCGTCCAGCAGTCTGCGCACAGCGTTTGCCATCACGAGGTACTGCGCAAAGGTTGGGATCTTTTTGGTGCTGTCCGGGCTTATCCCCACTTTTTTCTCGCCGATGGTGAGCATGCGCTTTTCTTCAGACCACACGGTGTTGTCATAGCCGACCTTTGGCACGTTGAGCACCGGCATCGTCTTCTCCTCCATCAGGTCATTGCTGACGTCCTTCATGATGAGCCTGATCTTTTTCATGACCTCCTGGTGACGCTTGTCCTTGTTTGCCACTACTTTTTCCTCCCCCTAGCTGGAGTGATAACTTCGTCCAGAGTCTTTTGCTCTTCCAATTTCTTACCTTTCATTTTTGGCCGCCCGTCTTTTGTAGCAGCAACCTTTGGCGTTTCGGGCTTTTCCCTTTGTTCCGCTATTCCAGCCTCCTGCTCAAGGCGCTCGCCGGTGATCTCGTCATGCTTTTTCTCTATTGTGGCACCGGTGATCTCCCCTCTGACGTGCATCCCCGCAAGCTCGGTAAACGCCTTCTCAAGTTTGGCTGAATCCACCTTGATCGACTCGGAAATTGCGCTCACGATGAGCGGGATATAGTGCTTGTACAGGTTAAGCCTGCCCTGCGCCTCCTTCATTCGCATCTCCTTTCGGATCTGGGCGCTCACCTTCCTGTACAGGTCTGACAGGCAGAACTTCATGTACTTTTTTAGATCGCCTTCCGACGCTATGCTTTCCTTTCCAGCGGTCTTGTAGGGGATTTTTGTCGAGCAAATGTGGAAGAAAATGTGCAGCGGCAGCAGTTCTACTGCCCTGTCCGACTTTGCGTCCGGGTTTGCGAACTGTTCCTTGGCCTCTTTCTTTGTGATTCCCATCTTGTTTATCTGGACTTCGGAGACCACCTCACGGGCGACGTCAGACCCCTCGTCGTAAAGCAGGGGGATCTTGTTTGCGTACCGAAAGAGCTTGAAAGACGGGATGTCGCCTCCGTAAGCTATGCCGCATTCGACTATCGTGGGCCGGTTGTTGACGACGCAGGTACGCGAAGAATATTCTGTAAGCGAGGGCTTTAGTATCTTCACAGAGATCTGCGGGCGCTGCTCGGCCTGCTCATTCGCATCGCCGTTAGAGACCTCCACCTTGGTGGTGACGATCGTGTACTCGGATGTCATGCCCGCAGTAAGGATCTGCTCGCCGATGGGGCTCAGGTGATCTGTGTTTGCCTGCTGGAAGTTGGTCTGCTTGCAGACGTTCACCACCTTGATGAGCTCGTGTTCAGAGTAGCTGTCTGCGTGCCTGTTCTCAAGACCCGCCTTTGCGATGATATCCTTGGCCTTTTCGCTTGACATCTTTTGAAACGAGTTGGAGAGCATCCCCTGCAGCGTGGTCTTTTGGTTCGTAAAGTTCGCGATTGCCTTTTTCAGCGTCTGGAGATCCATGTCCGCGGGGTGCGGCAGCACTTCTTTCGCAGGTTGGGGCATCACTTCGGTCCGCCGCTCGAAAACCACCTTGCCGTCGTCCGTTTCAAATTCGATTATCGCATAGGGGTTGACCACGCTGGTCTGGCTGACATAGTCGTTTATCTTGGATTTTATGTTGATTTTGGTGATGGGAGAAAGCTTTGCGTGCAGGACTGCCTCGACCCTGAAGCCCGAGTCTCCGGGAATCCTGCTTTCTGCGCCTGTCACCGCTTTTCTGAGAAGCTGGATCGGCTTGTTCGTGCCGATGTCGGTCCTTAGCTCGAAATAGTACTCCGAGTCCTCTTCGAAGGATTTTGACCATACCTTGATGGGGTGGATGGTGTCCTTTGTGGAGAACGCAGCTATCATCTTCAGGCCGACGCCAAACAAGCCGCGCTGCTGCTTTTCCACGTATTTGCCGGATGTCAGGAAGGAGCAGACCGCGACAGGCACCTTGTCGGCGGGGACCCCGATGCCGTTGTCCTCGCAGGTAATAGTCCAGAGGTTGTCCGTGGCATCGAGCATTTTGATCGATAGCGAAACCCTTGGCAGGATGTGGCCGGTCTCGCACGAGTCCAACGCGTTTTCAATCAGCTCCCTGACTGCCATGTACAGGATACGCTCGGTGGTAAAGCCTGCCAGCGCCGAGTTGTCCACAAAGAATTCGGATTCGGCCTTTTTGTCGTACCTGACTTTCCCCTTGGGACGGGCTGAAGGAGGCTTGGCCTGCGCGGCTGCAACCTCAACAGTAGCGTTATGCTTCAATTGGTGAGATTATTCCTCGTTCTCAATTTAAGTGATTGCTCAAAATTTTGCATCTATGGTGTGAAGATTAGTTGCGGCTAGTCTATCTGAGAACCGTACGGAGTGGTAGCGTTTTTTAGCTCCTTTACCTGAAAACTGGGAAACTCGACCAGCAGCCTCTTCTTGCCCTTCTGTATGACGATATAGTCGGTCCCAGACCCCACGATCTCGCATCCGACAAGGTCTTTCAACTTCATGCTACGATGAGTTCCACTGATTGTAATATAATTTTCGACGTGATTTTAATAAGGTCTTAACCACGAGCTACAATGTTGGCATTGCTCGAGTCGTTGTCTCAGGACACGATTATCTCAATAATAGGGATCGCCGCAGGAACCCTGACCACTTCGAGCTTTGTTCCGCAGATTGTAAAGGCGTACAAGACAAAGAGCATGGGCGACGTCTCTCGGTACCTGATGGGCATTTTCGCTACCGGCACGGTCCTCTGGATCGTTTACGGAATCTACAAGGCTGACTCTGTAATAATCGGCGCAAACGCGGTCGCGGTCGCGTTCAATATCATTCTTTTGTGCATGAAGGTCGCATATGCCAAAAAGCCGGCAAAGACGGTCTAGGCATCATCGCTGGCGGTGAATTGGTACGGGTTATTGCGCGCGCTCTGGTTCAGCAGGGCTACGCTGTTTCTGACGAGCTGGTACGTGGGGTCGTGGCACTGGCAGGAGCATGCTTTTGTGATTGTGGACTTGGTCTCCAGCGTTTCCTGCATAAAGCCCTGGCATAAGCCGTGCGCATTTTTCAAGCAGTCGTCAGATTTTGACACGGGATTGTATTTGTCCAGACGCTATTTATTTCGTCCGGAATGCCGGGTCGGAGAAAAGGCTGCAAGTGATATAGGCTTGTTCCAACAAAGAGGATTGAATTGGTGGAACCAATACGTCTGAGCAGAAATGGCGTAGTATCAATAAGCCATGCGAAAAAGGGCGTGGCTATCTTTCAGGAAAGGGGCATG
>CAZNOV010000121.1:0-4054 GCA_964574725.1 uncultured Nitrososphaera sp.
ACGTGCACACCGCCGCGGGCGAGGACACGGTGACGGACTTATATTGGGCGCAGACCGAAGCCGTGTGGGCCTCCGGCAAGACCGTGCTGCTGAGCGATCCGAACGGGAACTTGCAGGCGCGGTTTACGGTGCCGTGACGCGAAGCGGGTCAATGGATTTAGCGGATTGGATAAATCCGCCTCTATCACCGCAAGGCCGACCAGCGCGCCGCCGCGCCAGCGGTTGGCCTGGCAACGGCCTAAGGTCTCGCGCCCATTCCGCTGGCAGAAACGCTGATGAAAATGAACGCGCCGACTCGTTTGAGTCGGCGCGTTCTCCCTTTATACAAAATCAAATGTCAGAAACAAGTGCTTGAGGCGAATTTTGCTTGAGTCTTTTTTTCGATGATGCTGCGACCTGTAAGTGTCATTGATATTCAAGGGAGTGTCAGGTATAAGATGATCAGAGGCAGCAAGCTGCCGTCTCCGCTTTGAGCTCAACATACTTTCATTGATATCGCTCACTATATTGCTCACATCCCCTTCGAGCACATACCCCAACATCCCTGCGTCATCGACCTCGGAGGAATACTTGCCGTCAATAAAGCGAAAAATCCCCTCCGTGACATATTCTGAAATCAGACGTGCATATTCTCTGTTCGACCGCTTATCACCAACCAACTTACATTCCCAGGCAAAATAAACTTCGTTATAGTCCCATCGGGGCATAATTACTTTGATGTCAATTTGAGGAGCCTCTTTGGGCGATATCTGTCCAGACTTCATAGCTTCGGTCATGGCCTCAGAGTATACAGGCGTTTGAGGCTCGACGACCAGACTTAAGGGATGTTTACGCACAATGGGACGTATGTATTTCGTTACCAACAAGGCTGTAAAAATGTCTTCTTCCCAACCTCGCTGGGCGATTTTATCTCGGCGCATATTTTGATGAGCTTCCACCGTTATTTCCAGAACAATCTGAACGAATGAACTCCAGGGAATGGGGAATTGTTTTGGTTCACCGACGCTTGATAGGGGAATTGTCAAGGGTGAAGACTGTACATTGCTCATCAGTGAGCTACCTCCCCCTTGTGGTGGAGTAAGACAACCATTCAGCAACTATGCTATCTGCGTCTACTCTTGCCTGAGAGCGAGTCCAAAAACGTCGCTCGCTGGGGCGCACTAGGTAGAGATTTGCACCATCATAGATATGCACATGGCGACGCATATATAGGGTGGATGTACGTTGTTCCAGCAATTTGCTATCTAAGTGCCGTAGAACTTCCTGCAATCTGTCCGTGTCTTGAATGACATGAACTTCTTGAGCACTGCTCAGACTGGTCAACTCAAATCCAACGACGCTCAAAGGCGCACCGTCCTCATATATGGTAGCCTTAAGTGCACGCCCTTGATAACGTAGAAGCGAGGTCGCTACCTCACTGAAGGTCTTGGCGTACGTTGTAAGCAAGTCAGTATCCGGTGGCGTGACCGCCATAGTCTTGCCAAGCCGACGTTGCTTTTGCTGGCTCCAATAAAAGAACTCTATCCCATGCTCCACCATGTCATGCACCAACTGACGCTCAGCGAGGGTGAGCTCATACAAGTCAAACACTAATTCAGTGATGGCCGCTTCATGCCTTTGTATAGAAGCCTCACGGCTTGGACCAGCCAATGGCTCGTCTCTTTGAAGAATAGCAACTATTTGGTCAAAGTGCCTCAGTATTTGCTTAAGGCGGGGGTCTTTTTCATCAGGAAGTAAGAAGGGCATACGTTCGTACTCTTCATGAATGATGTTACCCCGTTCAACCGCCCAGGAAGTTGAAGTCAGAAAGTGATAATACTGTGCTAGGTGAGAATTAATGTAAGCTACAAGCCACTTGAGGAGAGGTTCGTGCCCAAGCTTCCCAGCTACCCCAGAAACCTTGTTGAGATAAGCTATAGGACCATTGCTGAAAGCGGCAGCACATCGTCTTTCAACAGGGCTATGACGGATCAAAGCTAGTGGCCCTTGCACAATTTCTGGTACGCGAGGTCTGTGAAAGACGTGAGCTGTAATTGGTTCACACGCTGCCATATTCAGCACGTATCTCTGAAATTTCTCAGTAGGTATCAGGGGTAAACCCTTTAGCCATGGGGCGGGATATTCATCACCTCCATCGATTTGAATTCCTTCCGCAACTTTCCATCCAAGCTTGTCGGCTTGTTCCTTTAGAGTGGGCAGAGATAGCAAACGTTGGATCAAGGCCGCATCGCGAGGCGTACCCCACATCGCTACTTTCCACCACATGGGGTGCTCTATCAAGTCTTCCCAGTCTAGGTATTTGATCTCTGTCGCATCCAAGATAATCGCACCTAGTTGTTGAGACAGCGGGGAAGGCTTGGGCACGCCATAAACGACTCGCCTAGCGTGAGACTGAGGTGCACCTGGTTGATAGAATATACCCACAGTGGGGTGAATGGCCTCAGCAAAGAGTTCGTGACGAATTGCAGAAAAGTTGACCACTGCCCGAACATTATTCCCCTGGAAAAAAGATTGGCGGAATATCTGATGCGTGCCACTTGTGACCAAGATCGTGCTCTTGGCAGGCGCGAGGAGGGCTAATTCGCCATCCGCTTTGCAAAAGTCAGGCGCACGCATCAAGAAAGCTTGGGCAATCTGCTTGTCGCCGACCGACTTGTCGCGCGATTGAAGCCATTCCTCGGCTCGATCCGTCAATTTACTCCAGGGCGGATTGCCCACAACCCGATCGAACTTCATGCTATCAAGCTTCTGATCCACCTCTAGCGAGAAGAAATCGGCTACAATCAAATTGTCGTTTTTCAATGATGGAAACTGAAAAGACAAACTCTTGATTTCCTGTTCGCTCATACTATCCAGCATCGCCAGATATAGGCTGAAAGCGGCGACGCGGATAGCCTCTGGATGAATGTCCACCCCAAAGATGCTGTCCTTTAGGAGCCTACCAAGTTGTTTGCTAGTGGGGTGTTTGCCTTTCTGTTGTTTCCAGGCGTTCACCAATCGCTGGTAAGCTCTTACCAAAAAGACACCCGAACCACAGGCAGGATCAAGAATTTTCATGTCAGGACGAGCGGTCTCCACTGGCAATGCTTCGTCTAACATGAAATCTACCAGCGAGAGAGGGGTGTAGTACGTCCCGGCACTTCTGCGTGTGACGGTATTCAAAAATGTATCATAGATGCCGCTTATAAGTTCAATGGGGATGTACCGAAAATCATAAGGCCAGAATGCCCCTTGCCTGGTGTCGAGGTCCGTGCCGCGCAGGAAATCTCCCATTAACTTCAGGTGTTTTAGTCTGACCCTCGTGCGCTCTTTGTCATCCACGGGAAAGAGATCGCCGTTGAAACGCTTACTTAGACTCTCAAAAAGGAGGTAAGTGGTGTTCAGGTCTGTAAGGGCATCCAGATAGTTGTTTGCTTGCTGGGCAGTCAGCTGAGAGATCACCGCGCTTGTAAGAACCCCCCGATCTTCCAGATACCGAATGAAGATAGAGCGTCCCAGCAAGGCGTAAGCCATTTCATTGGGAATATTCTCATAGATGAGGTGCCTACGCACCTGATCCATCGCCCTAAGCAGGCGATGATCTGCCCGGTGTTCACGCTTGATGCGTTGCCCGTCCGGGGTTGTCCAAAAAGCTCCCGTGTCTAAATGCAGGCGATCATACTTCGGAGCAAGTTGTTGACGAATCCTCTGCCTGGCCTCTTCCACATCCTTCAACTGGCTAAGAATTTGCAACAGTCTATCTCCCTGATCCAATTCTTCAGGGATCTTTGCGGGTTCAGCATAAGTGTTGTAGATACGAATAGCCTGAGGCGAAACAACATACAACAACGGGGCCTTACTTTGATTCCAGACACGCTTATAAAGAGCGAGCAACCGCTCTGGATCGGCCTCGCTGAGGCGGCTGAAATAAGCAATGGGAACATTCCGAACTGCATAGACGCCGTTGATATCAGGGAGAGGACGCCTATATTCCTGTGGAATTGAGGTGGAAAAACCAGGGCTATGGGTGTACCCCAACTCCTCAAGTAGGGTTTGCTCCAAATCTATGCTAACC
>CAZNOV010000122.1:0-3950 GCA_964574725.1 uncultured Nitrososphaera sp.
ATGTCCTTGACGCGGTAATCCATACTTACGGAAGGTGCAATGAAAATGCCATATATTAGTCCTACAGGAGGTTTCTGGCGCGCATTATTTCCATGACTTCGTCATCGGAGACTGATGTAAACTCTTCGTAGAACTCTCCTACGGCGGCAAAGTCCCGCGGGGTGTGGATTGCAATGACGGAGTCAGCTTCTTGTTCAAGCACCGCTACTGACTGGGATGGCGCGACAGGCACGGCGATCACAATACTCCCCGGGTTTCGCTTTCTGAGCCACCTTGCAGAGGCAATGATGGTGGCTCCTGTCGCAATTCCGTCATCCACCAGTATTGCCCTCTTGCCCGCTATGTTATACGGCAGGCCCTGCTTTCTGTACGCGAGGTACCTGCGCTTGATCTCCTCAACCTGCCTGCGCATCTCTTCTTCTACATATGCCGGCGGCAGCCGGAGGGCATTGATCAGGTATGTGTTAGTATAAGCGGTGCCGTCCTCCATTACAGCTCCAATTGCCAGCTCTTGGTTATCCGGAGCCCCAAGCTTCCTTGGGATTACGATGTCAAAATCTGCGTTCATCCTCTTTGCGACAATGTCGGCGAGCACTACACCGCCACGCGGAATTCCGAGTACCAGTGAGGGCTGAGGGCTTTGGTCGCGCGCCAGCCTCTCCGCGAGGATGCTGCCCGCTTCATGTCTGTCGCGGAATTTCACGTGCCATCGGTTTCTATTTTCTCGGCTTTAAGTCTTGGCGACAAAACCCTCTAATCCCGGCAGGACGAGGATGCGCCATGCGGAAGACGCAGATCGCCGTCATCGGCTACGACAACGACTGCACGGACACCGCAAGAAAGCTGGCATATGAAGTGGGAAAGGAAGTGGCGCGCGCAGGAGCAGTCCTCGTCTGCGGCGGACTCGGAGGAGTCATGGAATCTGCCTGCAAGGGCGCCAGGGAGGGAAGCGGCATCACTGTCGGAATTATCCCGCAGCAGGAATTCTCATATGCAAACGAGTACTGCGACATAGTGGTCTGCACAGGCATAGGCTTTTCGCGTGATTTTATCGTGTCCTCTTCGGCCGATGGCATTATCGTGGTCGGCGGGGGAGTCGGGACCCTCATAGAGATGGGCGCCGCTTACATGATGAAAAAAACAATAGTGGCAATTGCAGGAAGTGGAGGCGCGGCAGACAGCTATGGCAATAATTACTTGGATTATCGCCGCACGGTAAAGATCATGCTGGCAAAGGATGCAAGGTCAGCGGTCAGAATGATAACTGACAAATTAAGAAAGTAATGCCGAACTGGCACTCGAAGACCTGTGGCTTTCCATTCAAAGTTGCCTTGACAGGTTTCCTGGCAACCCCGTGGTTTGCCCTTGCTGTCGCAGGTCAGGAACTTTCATGCGCGTATTCCGAGGAACAGCGCCTTTACCTGCGGGCCTGAAAGACAGCAACTGACACGTTTGACACATCGAGCCTTTACCCGTTGCGCAGAGCCGTGCCAGATCGTTCTTCTCTTTCGGCCAGTCGGCCTAATATTATGCACTGCTAGAAGATTTAAGACTTTCTGGAAAATCTTATAGGAGAGTAGTCAAGCTCGATAGTTGACGAGATAACCGTCAGGGCTGTAAAACGAGCCGTATCGCGAAGCCATCTCGTGCAAGGTTTGGACCACTCTGCTGACGCCAAATTCCTCCGCTGTTGCAAACAGTTCTTTCTTCAGGCCCATACCAAGTTTCAGAGCCTTCTCAAGGTCCTCCTTGCTGCATACGCCATTTGAAATCAGCCAGCCGGCATTGTTGGCAGCCACAGCAAGCAGCTTGATCGGATCGTATGTAGCCGCCTGGTCCGCGGTCAGGCTGATCCGCTCGTACTTGTCGCCTTTGTATTCGTAAAAGCCCTTGCCGGTCTTTTGGCCAAAATTCTTTTCATCGAATAGCTGCTTCACTCGGGGATGCGGGTTGATGACCTTTGAATCCCGGGAGTGCATCTCTACGGTAGCCTTGTGTACGACATCAATGCCGGTATAGTCTGCAAGTTCGAAAATTCCCATAGGAAAGAACATCCTGAACTTGACCGCCGAGTCGATTGCCGTCATTGTCGCGCCGTCCCTTTCCTGGCAGTATGCAGCCTCGTGCACAAGAGGGATAAAAATACGGTTTACTATAAACCCGGCTACATCCTTCTTGCATAGCACGGGCTGTTTGCCCACCTTTTTGACAAAGCTCATTGCCACATCAACCACTGCCTGGTTGGTCCTGCCTCCGGGGATCACTTCGACAAGGGGCATGAGCTGAGGAGGGTTGAAGAAATGCAAGCCGATAAAGCGATCGGGTCTTCCTGTAAGTGCCGCCATCTCTGTTATCGGCAGGGTGCTGGTGTTCGACGCATAGAGCGTCTTGCCGAGAGCATGAAAGTCGACTTCGGCGTACACTTTCTTTTTCAGGTTCATATCCTCAGGTACTGCCTCGATCAGCAGGTCGGCGTCTTCAAGGGCGAGCTTTAGGTCGACTATTGGAGAAATTTTCGAAAATATCCTGTCAGCTTCCTGGGTCGATAGCTTTTGCTTTTCTACCATCTTGTTGAGCGACCATCGAATCTTCTCCATCGCCTTGTCGAGAAATGATTGCTCGATGTCGCGAAGGACTACGTCATAGCCGGCCATCGCAGAGATCTGCGCAATGCCATGGCCCATGACGCCAGACCCGAGCACAGTTATCTTGTTGATTGACGAGAATGGCAACGTGGACATGCTGGCTAGCTCAATACCGGGAGGCACGTAATTTTTAATGTTACTAAATAATGACATCATCTTTAAAACCCGTTTGGAGTTTATAGTATCCGGTTGGATTTAGCGCGCTTCGTTGCAGACGTAACCTCGCTTTCTGACAAGATGACCTCCGGCGAGCCGGAAGAAATCGTCGAAAGGATGAATTTTGTCAAGAACAGGCTCATCGAACTGTACCAGCGGAACCTAGTCAAGATAAACCACTCTGTCATGGAGCTTGTATGTGCAAAGCATCTCATACGCTACGGCTACCATGTCGACGTTGAAAAGCAGCTCACAGACATACTTGTCTGCGATGCCTATGCCGAGAAGGGTGACGGAGTCGCCATAGTGGAGATCGAGACAGGTTTCATACCGCCGGAGCATGCCCTTGACCCTCTTGCGTATTATGTCGCCCGAATAGCAAGCAAGATCGCCCGGTACAGCAAATATTCCAACCAGTTCGTGCTCGCAACGCCTCCCGTCAGCGTGCTGCCGATCCCCGGAGTTTTCAGGCGCCCGCCGCGTGACAGGCGCCCGGCCGAGATAAGGTCGGTAAAGCAGCTCTGCGACAAATACTACAGGAACCCTCCCGTCACCGAAGATGAAATCCTGAATGCACGGCTTCAGATGATATACATCATCAATATCGACATCGGAAAGGTCGTGGAAATGGACGTGGACTCGTATTTTGAACAAGTCGGTGGCATGATCTCGGCGGGAATGCCGGGTCTATGAAGAAAACTTTGTGATCGTCTTTTGCCCTTGCGCCGGCCTTCTGGTTCCCACTCCTGCCCTTGCAGCGCGTAGCGGCTTCTCGTCCTGCTTTTCTATCGCCGCCCTGACAACGCGCAATACGTTATCGTCCTTTGTACCGCGCACATAGACGACGTATACCAGAGCCTGATCCTTTCCATCAACCTTCCTGACGACTCTGCCTATCCTCTGGGCGACCTGGTTCATGTTGGAGGTGCTGGCAATGATGACTGCTATGCCCACGTGCGGTACGTCGTAGCCGATTTCAAGGGTATGGACTGATAGCAGGGGATAATAATCCACGCCCCAGCTCCTGAGGATCTCCTGCCTCTCCTTTGATTTCACCGCGTTGTGAATCGTGCGGGCGGCCATCCCTGACTCTTCGAGCATCTTCTTCAGCTGTTCGATCGAATCTATGGTCTCGGAGAAGATCATAAC
>CAZNOV010000123.1:0-3943 GCA_964574725.1 uncultured Nitrososphaera sp.
ACCGATTTCGCAGCCGGTCAATGTCCAAACTGTTTGAAAGGGCACTTCCCAGGCCTACGATACTTGCTCATCGGGGCTTCGTTGTCTGACGTAGAGGATTCGATCAATCAGGCAAAGACCTCAGGAGCAGGGTACGTTGCATACGACCCCGAGAACTGGCAATACACACCGCAGGAAGAGAAGAACGACATGGTTAGCAGTGTGAACAAAGCAGCGGACATGGCCCATCAAGAAGGCCTGAAATTTGGATACGCCCCTGACCAGTACTTCCTGATGGAAACGTACGACAAACTGGATTGGAACAAAATAGAAATGGTAATCATACAAGTACAGCGTGCCCCAGATCTGGCTAGCGCGAAGGAGAGAGTTCAAAATGTACAAAGCGCTGTCAAGGCTGATGGTGCGAGCACAGAGATATTCGCTCAGTTTAACACAAAGTTCACAAGCGCAGATGAAACATTGGCAAGGATAGACGCAGTGCGGCCATACGTACACGGGATCACTTTTGTGTACAACGACCCAGCGTACAAAGATTCCTTCTTAAAAGTGCTAAAAGCTCTTTCAACAGCTACCAGCGAGCCCGCACCGGCTCCCGCTCCTACTGAGCCGACGCCCGCGCCAGCTCCCAGCGAGCCCGCGCCAACGCCACCATCTGGCGACGGTGAAAGTAACACCCAGCTTTCCAAGGTTCCGATGTGGCTGTTCCCTCTAAGTTCGATAACAACTAATCAGGCCGCTGAGGTAGGGGCGTTGTTGACAAACCCTAAAGATGGATTAGCTGCGTACGCCAACGAAGGAACTAATAACATTGCATTCTTCAACTCGTTCAATGACGCAGGGTATTCTAGTTTGCAGAAGAACGTAGCCGGCCCATCGATCGACAGCATTACTCACTCTATAGACGTAGCGAAGATTTATGGTGCAACTCATATCACCTACGACCCCGAGGCAAGCTGGAATTTGACTCCTGAGGAAGAGAAACAGAACATGGTGTACTACACAGAACTTGCGGCCGACCAAGTGCACAATGCCGGCTATACTTATACCGTTACGCCAATTCCGCCGGAGCAAAACAAAGACCCATACTGGGAAACAGTAGACTGGAAAAAAGTTGATAATCTTGTAATACAGCTACAACAACAACACAGCGACCAATTCGTCATTGATGAGGGGACTCGGATAGCGAATCACGTATTCAGCGTCAATCCAAACTGTAGGGTGGGGATATTGCAGTATGTTGGCTCGGATGGCAGCAAGTACGACTTGCCAAGCGAGGTTACTGCTCGCATGACAAAGATACTCGAGAATGCAGGATCGAATGGCCAAATAGAGCTAGTGATGTTCTACAACTCTGCAGATCACTCAACATTAGTCAACTACATTAACGAGATTAGATGACATCCTAGCGGTTCAGAGCGGCTCGCAATCCCCAATGACTTCTTCCTGAACAACAGGTTGGCAGGTCGAGAATGACAATTCAGCTGGCAGCATGTTCAATTCTTTTTTCTGCGATAGAAGCTTGGGTTTCCAGATAATGCATAACCGGAGGTGAGCCTCCAGCTGCAAACATAAGAATAAGTTCCTGCGTACCTAGTATGACTGATGCGATCCATATGAGGTGCCTTGTTTGCATCCTTTCCGCATTTCTTCTGACCATCTCTACATTTCTTGACGTCATTTCGTATGCCGGTGCAAGCATTGAAAATGAAAGCATTCCTATTCTGGGAATTTTTTCCCCGACCTGGAATAATGAGCTCTTTGCAATCGCTAGAACTTACATGACAGAAAAAGCTGATTACGCGATTGACATCTCCGGAAGGTTCCCGTCCCGCATCTTTCCCGAGTTTCCGGACCAGCGTAAGATTAGTGGTGGACCATCGCTTGAAGCAATGTACTTATCAATAAATTCTTCCCTCAATTCGCCTTACAAGCCCGATGTCATTGTCTACGATATTGAACATTGGGAATTCACTCCCGCGCAAGAGCAGGAAAACCCCGTGAGTTCAATCAGTAAGGCCTCGACTTTAGCTCATGATGCGGGCTACAGGTTTGGCCTAGCCCCGGATAGGAGATATCTGCTCGAGTATTATGCACAGATAAATTGGGAAGAGGTGGATCTTCTGGTAATGCAGTTCCAGAGGGACGTACCAAACTCGGAAGACTTTGTCTCGAATACCAGAAAGGTAACGGAACTAGTAAGGAACAGCAACCCCAATACAGAGATCCTGGTCCAAGTATCCCTCACGGTGGCGGCTCCCGAGGAAATAAGAACTGCACTGGATAGGGTAGTGGATCAAGTCGACGGGGTAACAATCGTGTATTCGTCCGGAGGGATAGCTCCCTGTCTTAATTGCACAATTGAAAACTTGCAGTTTGTGCTTGATAGTTTGCGACCCGCAAAAAAGGCGTTGGATTTAACGACAACCTCCCACACATTGGAGGTTGACGGCCAAGAATTTGTTATTCAAACTACAACAAATTCGACAATAGAAGGATTGGAGCTCGACAAAGAAGGGAAAGGGCTGATTATCCATCTTCCCGGAGGTCCGTCGGGAGTTCTGAAGCTAGTTGTACCCAGGAACTTGATTGATGGTAAATTCAGCATTTCTATCGATAACTCCACACTACAGTTTGAGAACAATACGTCGTTTCTAATAGGGGGAGACGAAGTAATCCATCAGTCACTTCTTGAGGCAGATGACAGGACTCCTTTCTGGATATTGGCTAGGAATGAAACTCATTCTGAGATCCAAGCTCTATTCGGAAAGGAATCAGCTGTCTTGGAGGTTACAGGCACCAACGTAATCCCTGAGTTTACTTTCGCCCCCGTAGGCGTTCTAATTGGCTCTTCATTGTTGGTTGCGCTGGTTTTGATCAGGCGCCGTACCTTCAAGTGGCGCTTCTAGCATCTACACTTTGTCGTAACGATAAATTACTGTTAAGGTAATGAACAGCCTCTGTCAGAGCAGAGCAGTTCACTTCTACACCACTGGTTAGAGAGGATAATCGGTCGGGCACGCGTCGAAATCATATTCATTCGTGAGAGGCGTCGACCTGCCGATTGTGTCTCCTACTCAGCAAACACTATTTTCTTAATGAAATTGCCGTCACTGTCGAACTCTTGGACGCGGAAGTTACCCGTATCGCATACCCACAAGTTGCCAGACGAATCTATGAATATTGTTCGCGGAGTATTGAACTGCCCATCTCCTTTACCAAATCCGCCGAATTCCATCAGGAAGTTTCCGTTCTGGTCAAACTTTTGAACCCTGTGGTTACCCTGATCTACGCCGTATATGTTCCCGCTATTATCCACTGCAACACCCCTGGCAGTTGTGAATTGCCCCTGACCACTGCCTTCAGCACCACCAATGGTTAATAGCACGTTTCCGTTCTGGTCAAACTTTTGGATTTTGTCTTCTAGGGACTCGGCGACATATATGTTTCCTTGCTGGTCGAGCGCGATTTGATATGGCTGTGGCGCGGAGAACTTTGAAAGGTAGTTTCCATTCTGGTCAAACTTTTGAACTCGGTTATTCTGAGTATCGGCAACCCACACTTTCCCTGCAGAATCGATGATGACTCCTCTCACCTGCTTGAACTGACCATTGTTGGTACCCGTCGTCCCCCAGGACATAAGGAAGTTTCCGTCAGAATCGAACTTGCTTACACGGTTGGCATAGTTGTCGCCAACAAATATGTTGTCAGCAGTTCCAATCGCTATCCCCCTCGGTCCATGGAATTCTCCCGCACCATCGCCGAGGCTCCCAAATTGGTCGAGATGCACTCCCGTTACTGGATCGAAGTACTGGATCCTGTGGTTGTGTCCGTCGGATACCATCAGACGTCCTAGGCCATCCATAAATGTAAAGTACGGCTCAAACGGTGAAGCCCGTGTCCTGAACTCTGAAAGAAAGTTTCCGTTGCTATCAAAGCTCTGAAG
>CAZNOV010000124.1:0-3935 GCA_964574725.1 uncultured Nitrososphaera sp.
GTCTTGGCTAATACCCTCTGATGACTGCGGAAGTTGGTTCAGTAAGAGCGTGTTGTGCTGGACCAGAAATGAACCCGGAGATTCGAATGTCAAATTCAGTACCGCAGGATCTTCGCCACAATTCTCTTCGTCAGTTCCCAGTATTGCATAGTGATTGTGGTTGGCAGGATCGTTCTCGTCTACTTGTAGAGCGCTATCGAGAACTCCCCTATGGCTAGTGTTGACAATCGCGCTACTACCCGTGATGATCCCGTAGCCAAATGCACCGTAACTCCCGTCTGTAGGAATGACGCCGTCGGTTATGAACGCCGCTTTGTCGACCTTTCCAGGACTCGTCTTTACCAAGGCTGTATTTATTGTAAGAAAGTCTGCTGTCGCGGATGCAAGCATTGGCCCCAGGCCGAATGATGCCACCGACGCAGCCAGAATACTGACAATGAGATAGTGATTGCCTCGCATCTCAAGGTGCGTGAGAACGGCTAGTATTTAAAGACGAGTGAAACAATAACTCACTTGTTATGTAATCTAAGCTCCTGTATCTTTCACGCAATTCCGGATTCTTGAGAAATCAGAAAAATCTGCACTGCAAGGGATCTGCGTTCGGAACAGGGACCCTAGGATTTCTTGAAGGGTTCACCACGCAGGTGCCTTTTTATTGTGTCATATCTCTTGAGGAATTGTTTCCCCTTTGTTGTTGTGTGATAAACATGACTCTTTTCATCATGCTCCAAGAATTCATTTGCAAGGCAATACGGGAGATAAACTTCATCTAGAAGATCCCGAGGCAAACGCGTCCTAGATCTTATTTCGAACTTTGTTGCGCCATTTTGCGATGCCTTCAAGACGCTTTCCGTGATGCCATAGCACGACAGGTCGGAATCTCCTTGTTCACCACTGTTTTGGACGCCTGCTCCCGGATCCAGCGCCGTATTCACAAATAAATCAGGTAATGTATCGTATTTATCGGGTTGTTTGTCTCCCCATTGACAGCGGTTACAAGTATTTTCGATGCATACAAATGAAGCTGTGTTCGCAGCTTGACTCAGAAGTTAGGACTGTGATAGCTCCCTTTCGGCGAGGTAGAATAGATGCTTGACCATCTTTTTCGCTTGTTCGGGCGATGATTCAAGACTCAGGTCTATTCCCAAGCCGATAAAGGCGGCAAAATCATCGGAACGTTTCTCAGTGGCCTCTTTAGAGACTTTAATCCCCCTAGATTGGAATGCCTTGTCGCGCAGGTCAATGATTCGTTCGTCATTCATGTTCATGCCCACCAGCGCATTCACATCGTATCCTATCGATTCCAAATCTCGGATGGCAATCTTCGCTTGCTCAGAAAGGAGGTCAAACGAGTCATGAATAGATCGAGGTGCCATGCCAGCCGCCATGAGATTCATGCTATTTGTATATATGATTTCAGAAGGATCTGATACATAACATGAGCTCCCATAATACTCGTAGGCAGAAAAGTTAGCCGGTAAATTCCGGTCCCTTCAAAAAGAGCCAGATGACTAACATGGTCGCCGCAACGATGATTATTCCGGCGATTATCTTGGCCTTAGTTGACATAGGTTGAGATTCGCTCATGAGAGACATTAGCCTCATGCAGAATAATAGTCTTCGTCGTCCGAAGAGAAGGACGATATAAACGGCTAGGGAACTCGTTTCAGCTTGAAGATTCCGCCCGGGCCCTTGCTTTCAAAAACAAGGCTGTCAATTCACGGACACAGCTCATGTCCTAAACATCGAGTCGAGAAAAAGCTTAACATACGTTGCGCGAGTCCCACCTACAGGAAAGCATTATGACCTCCGGATCTGTCTCCCCAAAAAGAGAGTAACTGCCTTTCTTTTTTCCTATTAACGTACAATCCAAGCGATTCGTTGTCAAGAATGTTTCTCCCTTAGACAGAAAAGGTTAACTTAATCTCAAGTGTGTAAAAATGGGACAGCAGGGGTGGCGAGTCCAAAGTACAACGTTAGAATGCCAAGATATCATAGGCTCGCCTTGCTTATGCTTCAGAATCGAGATCTCTGGGAAGAGAAAGATCGGATCAGTTTTTTTGACTCAGGCCGGAAAAGCAATAAGCCCAATCAAAGGCGATGCCCGAGATGTCAGAGCGCCCATTATGCGGTTTGCGGGATGAAATCATGCGGATTTGCATTATTTCTCGTTTGCGAGTATTCCGAACCCCCTGATCCGGCCTTTGCTGAGCATCTATAAGACATGCTGAATCAGAGATTTCAGTATCCAAGTGTTTCATTTATCGATCAGTCAAGCTGGCTAACCAAAAGTAGCGAAACACAGATTCTTTCCTTGGTGGGGCGTCCCTGACAACCAATGAAGTTGTACTCGCATCCATCCTAATCTTAGGGATAATACTTGGTACTCTGGTAGTATGGCGTTTGAGAAAGTGACAGTTATCAGGTCACTAAGACATGCATAGAGCATCAATTCTAACCGGATTTTCGCCAACGCTATCAGTTCATTTCCAGTTCTTCGCCGATCCGCGTTTCAGGGATGGTAAAACTCGGTTCATGTTCCATACATGTTTTTATACCACTCAGACGATTTGGGGACGATATGAGGCTCGGGAAGAGCACGTGGAAATGCTCTATAAGAGATATCGCTAATTCTTTCGCAGTTTCATTTCTTCAGGCGAATAGGGTCTGCAAATGAGATTCCCATTTCTACTAAGTGGCGGATTCGCCTTGTCGGCCCTGCTGCTGTTGCAGGGAGCCTCTCCCGCCTTGGCCTTCTCCACGACAGTCATATCGGGTGAAGTGGCGACACTAACATCCGCACAGTTGCTTGACGTAAAGAATGCCTGTATTAACCTGAGCCTTGGCAGCAGTTCTTTCTGCAAATCCGTCTCTCAAAAAACAGTTGCAGTAACAGAAACAGGAGATCCGGGTATTAGCTTGACTGTAAAGGAGACCAAGGGCAAGAGGTTTCTATCCACTCTCGCCGGAGCGGTCCTTGGAGCAAACGTAAATAGCGCAGCATTTACGACTTTGTCAGGCGATGGCTTGTTCGATGGCCCCGCTGATCATATTGTTCCGACATCCTGGGGCAGTATATATTTCGAAAAAGGACAGAAATCAAACATAGCACCGATGACGATTCAAATAGTGATAAGTACTGATCCCACGCAGTCCCAGCTCGGTTCCATCAGCGGTACCGTCACTTCCGGCGGTAACCCGGTAGAACAAACTTTAGTAACTGCCATCATGGAGGGTAACCCAAGCGTGACCGGTCAGACTACGACAGACGCGGCCGGTGGGTACGCTATAACCGGCCTTCCACCCGGCACCTACGATGTCGAAGCGACAGAGGACAGCTACCAGCCCGAGGCGAGCAACGGCGTGGTTGTGGCGACCGGTTCCAATACACAGGTTGACTTTAGTTTGACCTTGCTGCCTTGCTACGAGAGACCCGTTAAGGACTTTCTGGGAGTTTCGTTCATCGACGAGTTACTTGGAAGACGTGAGAGCGGAGGTACATCGACCACTACGGGATACGTTATTGAAAGCATGCGGTACATAAAGTCGAATGGATTCAACGCAATAAGAGTCCCGTTCTACTGGGAATCATACATCTACAATTCTGCAGAGTTCACGGACAGAATCGAGTTCATCGCACAGGCTGCCCAAGCAGAAGGCATCTGCGTATTCTATGACAACCACCACTACTATACCACGAGTTACTGGGGCCTAGACATTGAGGGCAAACCCCCTGGGAGAGGGTTCCCGTCGTTTGTAGTGCAAGACTTTCCCCCAATCGACAACGACTACATCTTGACCGCAGGACCCTTCTGGGACGCGTTTCTGAGCAACAACATAGTGATCAATGGCAACACAGTATGGGACGTTCAGGCGGACTTTTTCAAGACCATAATTAACAGGGTTGACCACTACGATAACGTGGCGGGCTATGA
>CAZNOV010000125.1:0-3930 GCA_964574725.1 uncultured Nitrososphaera sp.
ATGTGCCGCTGACGATAAAGATATTCAATAACTCTGTGATAGGATTCTGGATCGGACCTGAAATGGTCGATGGGCACTTTGGCTCTAACCCCCTCTACGGCATCCTCTCTACTCCCTCCAGAGGAATAATGGCTGAAATGGGATCCATGATGCCGGGCGGAGGCATGATGACTGGTGGCTTTGTCCCTGTAACGAGCCAGAACCTGACCGAAACCAACCTTCCTGTAACATTGCCTCTGACAAGAGGTTACGTCAATGGAAATGAAGTGTTCTACATCTCTACAGAAGCTTCTGACAAGGATTTGGCCGATCACCTTACGAACATAACGGGTTTTAGGGTAGTTTATGCACCGTCACTTGCACGTGCTCCAACGGCGCTAGCGAACATCTACGTATTTGAAAATGGCATTGAAGGAGAAGGTCCTCTCGGCTACCAGCCAAACGTTGCCGACTCGCAGCCCGGGGACGCGCGATACAGCCCGCTGTGGAGAATAATACTCGTAAATTGGAATGAAGGTGCTTCGACTTATGGTGTCGCTCCAACAGAGCTCAAATCAGAAGAGGAAATCACGGCCGCTGCTAGTGAAGGGAAGCTCACTATAGAACCCACAAACATGGTTGTCAATTGCCCTTTTGTTCAATGGGAGGGTGGTTCCCTCATGGTTAGGGAGGACAAGACTCTGAATGATGACACGCCCTATGGCCCAGGGCAGGTGCTGAACATAGACACTGAGAACATGGAAGTCACTTTCGTAGCACACAGAGGTTTTGCGCCAGGCGGAGAAACGATCTACTACATAGCAACGGATTCGTCCAACCCTGACATTGCAAACGCACTCGGCGTGACGTATGTCGAAAAGACCGGTGCTGCTACACTTTCAGGTGCCTCTTCAGACCTTTGGGTGTTCACGAATGGAATAAAGGGGTCCGGCCCAATGGGATTTCAAGCAAGCATTGCGGGCAGCAACGTTGACGATACTCAGTATAGCCCGCTGTGGCGAATAAATACTGCAACCTGGACTGCACCCGGTCAAGTGAAGTTCCTCACAACTGCAGCTGAAATCAGCATGGTGGCTTCCAGAGGTATGCTAGCAACCGAAATTGCTGGGTTTGTGGTGAATTGCCCGTTTGTGGAAGTGGGCGGGGCATAGCCGGCGACTGGCCGGTGTGCCAATCCCGATAAGGGAATGGGACTTGCATTCTTCACTACGAAGAGCCCTCTGTATTCTGACGATCGTATGAAGGCCTTGTTGGCGAATTTCAAACGAGTTGGAATTGACATCGAAAACAGAAATTCTTGAACCCTCTCAAGCCGCGTAGACGCGAATAAACAGGGAGATATTGTTAGCAGCCTCGACTCGCTTAACAAGTCATTAGAAGGGCAAGTAGATAATGAGATCTTCACTCGGAACCGACAAGTTTAGCGCCCGCGCTGCAAAAGGTGCGATACGATAATCCTTTTCTAGTACCCGTTACTAGCCTACACCGTGTCCCGTGACAAGATGATGTTGCCGTTTGAAGTGACATACTCTGAAAGACCAGGCAAGAAATCAAAAAGTATGAAGAGACTGGCGGTTATTTTGAAGCCGGAAAACGTTGATGGGATCATTTCTACGCTCAGAAGCTCTGGCCTTGAAGCTACGATCTATAACATAGAAGGGGTAGGGAAAGATAGGGAAAAAGTTGCTTCGGGCAGAGGAAGTGGTACGGTTGAGCTAGAGTATACTACGAGAAAGGTCGTGGCCACGGTGGTGAACTCTGATGACGTTGAGGAGGTTGTGAACAGAATGAAAAAAGCCCTCGCCGGAGATAAGGGCGTTGTCATGATCTCCTCGGTCGACGACCTTGTCATGCTCTAGTCAGGCATAACCAGGAAACAACGATTTCGTATAAAACCGTCGCTGTCTCCCTTCAAAACGTATTATGACAACAACCATGATGGCGATAGGGGCTGACTTACCGATCCTTCCACCTCTAAAGACTTCAATAGCGAGTTGACATTCTTGCGACTGTTAAGTGAGAGGATCTTGTCGAACAGCCTGACGTGAACACCAGAATCCCTCATTTCGCGCGCCGTGTTATGACCTGCTCCCTTCACTTCGTATATATGAAATGGGTGACCAATGCCGGTCATCCTAGTTGCGTGAATCCTGTCGAGCCTGTCATTTTCACCGTAGAAGAGGCAATATGTGCAGGATTTTCTATCACTAGCATGGGTTTTGGAGAGGAAATAGTTCCGCAAGTCGTAGTATCCCGGTGACTGATGTTTTGATCTGTAAAGCCTCTTTTTCTCATCATGATATCTATAGTCTCCGTATCTTGCAATGTTTTCAAGATCTAAGAACGTTTGGGCGGATATCGCAATACAAATATCTGCGTCTACCTTTGAGGCAAAGAGTAGAGAAGCATAGCCGCCCATACTATGTCCAAGAGTTACTACGAGACGGTACCTCCCTTGACCTATG
The DNA here is from genome assembly GCA_964574725.1 of uncultured Nitrososphaera sp. Lineage (GTDB taxonomy): Archaea > Thermoproteota > Nitrososphaeria > Nitrososphaerales > Nitrososphaeraceae > Nitrososphaera. The sequence goes on from CAZNOV010000125.1 coordinate 2,466, forward strand.
AAATCATTCAGAAAGCCTGCGACCTCATCGACGTTCCTGCCGACTCCTTTTACGCCGGAATGATAATACGCCCTGTATCTATCTCGAAGGAATATTACATCGCAATGTCTCTCTTGGAACGAATGGACAAATTCAAAGGGACGCGTCTGAATTCCTATTTTTTGTTTTACTCTTGCTAAGGTCTTGAGAATGCCTGGCATCCCAGCGAATACGATGAAGAGAACACCGTTCCCCTTTGATTGAAAAGCAAAATCGTCTACGAGAAAGTTGTTCAGACAATTAACAAAGTTTCTGACGCTTCCTGGCAGGAGCATCTTGAACCATCAGTGTTCTAGGTAGTAATTATACATGTACAGAAAAAATGATGATTTGTTCTGATGTCCGGATGATAGGTTCCGGGAACTGTCTTGCGCAGTCGGGTTCACTAGATAATGGCGGCAGAGACATTGTCTTCTCGGATCGAGAGAAATGTATCCTCTCCTCAACCGGTCTCTCGGGCACCAATAATGGCACTCATGCGAAAGACGCTAATAAGAATTGCATCTAAGATCCTTTATGACAAACTCCAGAGATTGATTCGCTCGTTATTACTGAGATCATGAATCTCACAGGATATTATACAGCAAACCTATCGTTCTTGACGGGTATGGCGTCGAATTTGCTGAATTCAAGATTCAGGTTTTGGCAATCATTTGGATTGTTACATCAAGACTCTCGGAATACCGTCTTCCATCGAGAATCGGTCGACAGGCACCAACCCCTCTCTGTAATTCCCGGGTTTCCAATTGGTGCGCTAGCGATGATCCTATCCTCGGTGGGAGCCTTGGGCGGATTTCTGTATTTTAGATCAAGGAAAGCCATAGCTGAGGTATAGACATAGTCGGAAGCCTCGCGAATGGCAATAGCACAAGATTAGGCATTTTGTTTCCTATCCGACGGGTTATTACCTTCGGTATGATAGTGGAGAGGAAAACCGGGACAGAGATTCTGCTATACTTGCCAAACGAATGAGGAGGGGGCCGTGTTAGGTTAGCGACAGACAAGTCTTCTTATAATCATAATTCAAAGCTCGTGTAATCATCGGCACGCGGTTAGAAGTAAATCCATGTCAGACCCAGCTCTCAGGAAGGATATTTGGAGTATCATAGGCGTCATTACTGCCTTGTCAGTGGTCAGCGTAGCGGTTGTTCTCGTGCTCACTGAGCAGGCGCTGACGACGCAAAAGCATGACATTCTTGAACAGAAAATAACTACCGCTGCTGTTCTCGCAGGGAGATTTCAGCTAAAGATCGACGATGCAACCAATGCACTCGAAGTCGCCGGGAGAAATGTAGAGTTCTCAAAAGTGGACTACGCGGACATGGTGAGCGAAGAATACAAAGGAGTTCCCGTTGGCTTCGAAGAAGACAAGAGAAAGATCGCAAGAGATATTATCGAAGAATACGGAATTTTTGAGACCATTGCC
>CAZNOV010000126.1:0-3901 GCA_964574725.1 uncultured Nitrososphaera sp.
TACCGCGTAGGCGCTGTGGGCAATGGCTGCTGTCGCCCCCCATGCCAGGTATATCACCAAGTACTTTATCCTGCCGTACCTGTCTTCGATGTTGTCACCAAAGACAAAAAGAAAAACCATGTTGCCGATGAGGTGCGCGATACTGCCGTGCATGAACATTGACGTGATGATGGTGGGCGCGCTTTCAGGAAATTCGTTAAAGAGGCGCTGGGGAATTGAGCCGTACGTAAAGAACATCTCCTCCGCTGCGTCTCCGTCTAGGAACAGGCCCGCATTCATCACCTCCCAGATGAAAACTATGGCGTTTACTCCGATCATTCCGTAAGTGAGCCACGGCCTGCCATGCATGCGTTCCGTGTCGTCGTGGAGTGGAAACATGATGCGCGAGTCAGCCTGTAGAGCGTACCCAGAAGAATTAAGTCTTTTTGCTAAAAGCCAAATGGGTTCCTGTTAGGCATGTCGCCCCCTCTTTCCCTGTGTGCCTTTTTCATGTGGCGTTTCATCCGTTCTTTGTCATCAAATGTCATGTCGCAGTGCTCGCACTTGAAGACCTTTACTTCTTCATGAGCTTTCCTGCCGAACAGACCCATTGGAAGCCATCCTTGCGCCGGGTTGATTAAAGTTCCGATCCCTCTCATAATGAGATGTTGTCACAATTTCATACCATAGTGATCTTATATCCACACCTCATGGTGGATAAGTCCAGTAGATCCATGTTTGCAAACCTGCCTCACCTTGCGCGACCGGAACTGGGCGTGGTTCCTTGTCCCGTCAAATGCCAGCTCCGCCGGAATGTCAACTATTATTCCGATCTACATTCTGGCGCTCGGAGGTCAGGTAAGAGAGGTTGCGATCGCTGCATTTCTTTCTAATCTGGCAATGACTCTGGGCGCTGTCTTCTGGGGCAGGCTAGTCGACGTGCTACACTGGAGAAGCACGATAATCGTCATATGCTCCGGCGCAGTCGCCGTAACCGCCGCGTCAATGTATGTAGTGTCAAGCATTCCCGCGCTGCTGCTCCTGTCGGCCCTTATAGGGTTCTTTAGTGTTGGGATCGCCCCGGTGACAAACCTGCTCGTAATGGAAAAATCAAGAAGCGACGAGTGGCTGAAGGCGTTCAGCTGGACGTCGCTCACCAGCGCAGCGGGGCTCGTAATTGCCATGGCGGCCGGCTACTTTTGGCTCATGCGGTACGACATACAGTCGTACGCTGCGGCGTGTTCGGCAATCGCGATTTCATCGGTTGTTCTGACCGTGATTCTTGTCAAGGACCCTCCGTCAAGGCTTGATAGGAACGCAATAGTCAGCTGGCCCTCGCTTATCTACCGGCTCAGGCTCGTGCCTGTCATGTTCCTCAGGCCGATTTCCGACTTTTCAGCAGCAAAGCTGCGCCGGAGCGCGTCAAGGAAGGAATTTCTGCTCTTTGCGGGAACCGGGCTGTTCTTTCTTTCAGGCAGCTTGGTGTTCACGGCGTACACCCCATTCATGAAGGACAGCGGAATTACCGACTCTGAAGTCTTTCTTGCATACACCATACTGCACCTCTCAAAGGTGTTCTTTTTGCCGTTCAACCACAGACTGGTGAGCAGAGGCGGCGAGGGAGCCTACGGGAGGCTTGCGTACATCCCAAGGTTATCTGGAATCATTCTAGCCGTTGCTGCCGCCCTTCTGCTGGCCGGAAATCCAACGTCGATTCTTGCGATCACGCTCTGCGCTTTTGTAGCGGCTGAAATCGGGTACAGCATTTGGAGCACCACCACCAGCTCATCCCTTCTCAGGATAATACCCGCGGGACACGAAGGAAGCGTACTTGGGATCAGCAGCGCGGTCACAGGCGCCGGTCTGCTGATTGGCTCGCTGGCTGCTGGCGAAATATCATCGGCTTTTGGCTACGCCGCGACATTTTCGGTGGCAGTCGTCATGGCACTGGCGTCGTTTGTGATTGTAAGCAAGTTTTTCAAAAAGACAGTTGTTGTTGCCAGACTAGCCGCATGATTATTCCATGACGATCATTGTCAGCGTGGACTTTACACCGTTCAGCTTTCGGAGCTTCCACGTTATTGTTTCCTTGACTTTTTCCATCGTGTCTGCCTCGACCTGAGCCACAATGTCGTAGACTCCGTAAACCTGGTAGACTTCCTTGACACTTTCGAGTTTTTTCAGATCACCAACAAGAGTATCCTCACTTCCAAGTTCTGCATTCATGAGAACGAAAGCCTTTGGCATATGGAATCCTATTGAAATCTGATGTATAAAAGTGTGATCTATACTTCGTGCTTTAGCTTGCCCTCGTCGAAGGGCTCGGCTCTATCCCAGTAATACTCAAACAAGTCAGAGCACCAGTCCAGAAACTCGCTGTCATCTCCATGAAACATCACGTTAAGATCGGGCTCGCCTTTCATGTTAGGCAGGATGGCGCAGCCCTGCTTTTCGTTGAAAATTGTCATCACGCTTACTTCAGGCAGCATCCTGCGTTCGACGAGCCCCTTGGTGACAAAGTTTCGCCATCCCAGCTTTTGCAGCAGCTGCGTCCTTCCCTTCGGCACGACGGCATTTCTTGCAAATATGTACGAGAACTTGACGCCCTTCTCTACTCTGCCGCTCACGGTTTCTATCAGGTCGAGCGGGACCTGCGCCATCACCTCCTTGATGTAGTTTTCGGAATTCAAGTACAGGTTTTTCCAGCGCTGGAGTATGGCCATCACGCCGTGCACTTGCTCGCACCCGTTGAATGCTCCTATGCGCTGAATGAACTTTCTGGGCAGGTTCCCCAGACCATGGTCCAGAAAGAATTCCTTGTTCCTGTAAAGAAATTCGTAGCTCGGTCTAATCGTTGCCACCGTCCGGCCGTATGCAGTAAGGGCCAGCCCGCCCTCCTTTTCCTTCGACACCAGACCGGAATCGATTAACCTCGTCATGTTCCGGTGAGCCTCCTGCATCGTCGCTTCAAGCTCGGATGCAAGCTGTGAAAGTCTGTAGTGCTTTTGGCCCAGCTTTGCGAGCATGGAAAGACGAAGATCTCCGGCCAGCTCGAAAAATAAAGACCCAACCCCTTCGTTGGGCTCTTGATCGGACATACTCGCTAGACTACATGATGCAGGCTTAAAAACATGTCAAGAACTTTCACCGGCGTTGACAGAGCAAGGATTATAATTTGGCTGATCTCACTGCTCCTGCAGAACAACAAATGGGTGAAAAGAAGACCATCTCTGCCCTGGTAAGCGGCGGGGAAGCCAGCGCGGGTCCTCCACTTGGTCCCGCTCTCGGCCCTATGGGAGTTAACGTATTGCAGGTTGTGACTACAATTAATGAAAAGACAAAGGACTTTCCGGGAATGAAGGTTCCAGTCAAGGTCGAAGTTGACAGCGAGACCAAGAAATTCACAGTCGAAGTCGGCGTACCGCCTACAGCGGCTCTTGTTGCAAAGGAAGCGGGGATCCCAAAGGGATCTGGGACCGCCGGCACAAACTATGCCGGGGACCTTACGATCGCCGGCGCAGTCAAGATAGCAAAGATGAAGATTGACGGTTCGTACGCGGTGGATGTGAAGGGCGCAGTAAAGGAGGTCATTGGCTCCTGTGTAAGCATGGGCGTAAAGGTGGAGGGCAAGCCGGCAAAGGAAGTATTTGCCGATATCGCGGCAGGCAAGTATGATGACCTTCTCAAGTAATGCTTCCCTTTTCTAGCAACGAAATCGTAATAACCGAGATTATTGCAATAAGGTGACAGCGTTACATGATCCGTACTGTTTTACAAGTTGTGATTGTCTGCTTGGTGATAGTTTCAGCGGCCGGCGCGCCGGCGTTTTCGGCTGGATCCTCTGCTAATGAATCCGGTCCACTTACCTCCTACCTTGAGCGATCTGCCTCCACTTTGGATGGGGGGGACATTATTAACTTCA
>CAZNOV010000127.1:0-3877 GCA_964574725.1 uncultured Nitrososphaera sp.
TAAAGATGGCAAGGTGCGTTTGTTTTTGTGGCTGCTCCCGTTTCTCTCCTTGAACAGATTCCGATTCTTGAAGCAGCACATTCAGCAGCCTTAATGCAAATGCCGGGTTCATCCCTATTTCATCTGCCAATGCCAACACTTTTGCCCTAACTTCTTGCTCGACTCGTTCGTCCTTGACACGTATTCCGAGCCTCTCCTTGATCTCTCCTATTTTCTTTGCGAGCTCGATGCGCTTGTGGACGCTGGCCATTATGTCGCCTGTGATGGTCCGGACCTGTTCACGCAGAGATTCCAGCTCTTCGTTGCTTTCCATCATTACCATCGCTTTAGCACTGGCGGGATCAGTCCTGCCCTGATTGCATGGTCGGCCAGGACCATGGAGACCACGCACTCTACTACAGGCGGGGCTCTCGGCACAACACAGGGATCGTGCCTACCCGGGACCGTAAGATTCGCGGCCTCATTTTTCGAGATGTCAAGCGTTTCCTGATTCTTGCCTATCGATGACGCGGGCTTGAAGCCCACTCTGACGATTATTGGCATTCCGTTTGACAGCCCTCCGAGAATGCCGCCAGAGTTGTTTGTGCGTGTCGCAACCTTGCCGTCCTTCAAGAAATATAGATCATTGTTCTCGGAGCCTCGATTCCTGCTGCCAGCAAATCCGGAACCAAACTCTACCGCCTTTACTGCAGGAATGCCGAATAGCGCCCTGCTGATGTCTGATTCCAACGACGAAAAGATAGGCTCGCCAAGGCCTACTGGGAGACCGGTGCTTGTGCATTCGATCACGCCGCCCAGGGAGTCGCCATCCTTTCTAGCCTGCACTATCGCGTCCTTCATTTTGCCAGCCGCGCTTGGATCCGGGCATCTTACTTCATTTTCATACCTAGTCCCGATATTGGCAGAGGTAATGTGTGCAGCCCTAATGCCACCGATTTCAATCGTATAGGCAGCAGTCTCGATCCCTAGACTGTGCTTCAGCAGCTTTTGGGCAACTGCTCCCGCCATCACGAGCGTGGCGGTCAGTCGGCCGGAAAACCTGCCGCTTCCTCGATAGTCTGCAAAGCCGCCGTACTTTACGGAGGCCGGGTAGTCAGCATGACCGGGGCGCGGCACGCTCTTTATCATTTCATAAGGGCGCGAGTCGGAATCTTTGTTCCAGATCAACATACAGATAGGCGCGCCAGTTGTATATCCGTTAAAAACTCCCGACAGCATTTCGACCTTGTCCTCCTCCTTCCTCTGGGTAGTAATGATGGACTGGCCCGGCTTTCTCAGATCCAGCTGCCACTGGACGTCTGCCTCACTCAGCGGCATGCCTGCTGGGCAGCCATCCACTACAATGCCGACGCATCTGCCGTGACTTTCGCCGAAGCTCAGCGCAGTAAACCGTTCGCCAATTATGTTTCCCCCAGCCATTGAATATTTGCAATGAGTTGTTTAGCCAGTTCTATATATTGTCTTTTTGGAACAAGATCATTCCCTGTCTGGTGCCGGAGAGAGTTTGGCATCAAGTGCTTTCATGTCAAGGATGAAATTGGGATATGAGACATCCACAGATTGAGCACCAGCAACGACTGACTTTTCGGTCATCATCGAGGCAATGACGAATGCCATGAAAAGCCTGTGGTCATTGTACGCCTCGAGAGAGGCGTTCTTCAGCACATCTGGGGCAACTATCTTCAACCCGTCGTGGAACTCTTTTACACGAGCGCCGAACTTTACGAGCTCCGAAGCGATGTTGGCGACCCTGTCCGTCTCCTTTACCCTCGCATGGGCGACTCCTCTAATTGTGACAGGGCCTGTAGCCTTGAGCGCAAGTATGGAGACAACAGGAAGCAGATCCGGGGTGTCGCCAAGGTCAAAGTCGCCTCCTTCAAGACGTTCTGTTTTGTTCACGACAACTTCTCCTTTGATCCTGTCGACCTTTACCCCACATCCCATCTGCTTCAGAATATCAAGTATCTGCGAATCTCCCTGCGGCAGACTAAAGTTCAGTCCGCGCACTTTGAGTTTTTCTCCTGCTAGAGCCCCGGCTGCCAGCACAAGAGCTGCCGTGGAAAAGTCGCTAGGAACGTCAAACCGTGAAGCGCGGTAACGCGCGCTTTTGACATGGTACGCTGTCATGTCAGAGCTGTGTTCAACCGCCACGCCAAAATGTTTCATAGTCGCCAGGGTCGCGCTGATGTAAGGCTTGGAAACCAGATTCCCTCTGATTTTCATGGTCACATCCGAGTCAGCGTATATTCCCGCAATCAGAAGACCAGAGATGAACTGGCTCGATATGCTTCCATCCACAATAGCGGTGCCGCCCTTTATTCCGCCGCCCTTGACTACCAAGGGAGGGGTTCCGTTCATTCTCGTGGAGTAAGCCTCCACGCCCAGCTGGGCTAGAGCATCCAATATCGGCTGCATCGGTCGCTTTCGCAGGCTTTCATCCCCAGTGAGTACGGTGTAACCAGACCTGACAAGACCGGACATTGCGGTCATGATTCTGATTGTGGTTCCGGAATTTTCTGCATTGATTACGTTCTCCGGTGATTCAAGGGCTGCCGAGCCCTTCACGTGCAGGTCGCTGCCTTCGCGCAGTATCTTGGCGCCGAGCGCTTGACAACCTTCAAGCGTGGCCAAGGTGTCCCGCGCCAAAAGGGCATTTGACACCGTTGACCTATGTCTTCCAGACGCAAGTGACGCAATCGCGATGGCCCTGTGCGTGTAGCTCTTGCTCGAAGGCACCCTTATGGTCCCAGCTAGTTTTGATCGCCTTACGAGAATGCTCACCAATTGGTACTACGACGCCTCCACTGTCGCTTTCTCGTTATTGACCTGCGAAACAATGATTCTTCCTTCAAATTTTGACAATGCGGACCTTATCTCCTCGACGTCATCGTCGTATGCCACGGCAGCAACCGAAGGTCCGTTTCCCGAAATGCCGGCCGCAAGTGCACCGCGCTCGATCGCAGCCATTATGGGGCGGTATCGCGCCGAGAACGCAGCTGCTGCCAGTACGCCGTTAAGCTTCATCGCCTTCCAATATTCTCCGGCCTCTGCGAGCTTGAACGCGTCTGTAAAGAGGTCTGACAAGTTGCTCAATTTTCTCAAATCTCCTCTTGGGGTGTTCCGGGGGAGAAATATAATTGCCTTAAGATTTGCAGGAGCTGCCTCCCTCCTGATCAATCTTCGAGAGTAATTGTCTGTCACGGTAAAACCGCCAAAGTAGCAGGCCGTGGCATCATCGTACGCCCCTGTCATCGAGACTTTGGCATCGAGCGAGGCCCTGGCAGCTGCGTCAAGCACTGCGTAATCATCTATCTCTTCCTTCGCGAGTCGAGTGCACGCAAGGGCAACAGCATTCGAAACCGCGCTGGAGCTCTTTAATCCGAACCCCCTAGGAATCTCCGACCTTACCCGGATCGTTATCAAGTTACTCTCCAGGAGTCCTGATGGCACAGTGTTGCGGATAATGCCGTTTATTAGCCGGTCATCGTTCTTGCCTGTCAGGAATCGTACTCCTCGACCTCTTTCAAGCTCGGCTTCTGCAGAAACTCTTAGAGAGATTCCGAGTGCCGAACCGTTGCCTGTGGCAATCGCGTTTACTATTGATATAGCTCCATGCATTGTCGCCCGTGTTTTTTTCGCTGTCACGCGGGTTCACCGAAAACTCCCAGAAGGCTCTTTTTCATGACCTCCCTTGGTGCGGCAATCCCTGTCCATATTTCGAATGCCTTTGCGCCTTGCTCGACAAGCATTTCGTAGCCGTACACAACGGCCGCCTGAGCGTATTTGGCATTTTCGATTAGGTCGGTAGTCACCGGCCGATAGACCATGTCGTACACTATGCTTCCTTTCTTGATTTGTTTTTGATCGATCATGCTTG
>CAZNOV010000128.1:0-3877 GCA_964574725.1 uncultured Nitrososphaera sp.
CACGCGTAAGATCGTCGGCAGCGTCAGATGTGTATAAGAGACAGGTAAAGGTCAGGCACGCGGCAAATATTACAGCGGAACTCACTGGGATACTGTTGAAGCGACAATGCGGCCGGACGGAACCGCCCAGCTGGCAATCAAGTACATCCACATGACGACCAAGGGTGATATGGTCGTGGGGACGGGTACAGCTGTTCAACAACCCCCTAGTTCAAGAGGCATAGCCAAGTTCGAGGGCGATGGGACGATGTGGACGGCCTCGCCCAGGCTATCGAAGTTGAATGGTGCGAGGTGGACCTGCGAAGGGGACTATGACATGATCAAGGAGGCAGTAGAGGTCCGTGGAAGGTTTGACACCGGCCAGAATATTGCGGGCCTTCAATAGATAGAAAACTTTACAGTTAAATACAGAACAAAAAGAGAAGGAGGAATGCTGTCTAGAACATTCCGAGGAATTTCTTGCGTCTCTCTTCCTGGACCTGCGGTGCGACCTTTGTAACTTCACCAAAGGTGCTTTCCACGCCTGTCAGGACCACCATGACTCGGGCCTTGCCCTTCATGTTCGGGTCAACTCTTGCGCCCCACACTATCCTTACGTCCTGCGGGAGCGACCTTGTGACCAGCTCTCCTGCCCTTGTAACCTCTTCGAGAGTGATGTCGTCGCCTCCTGTTACGTGAACAAGCGCGCCGTGCGCCATCGACATGTCCTTGACGTCTAGCAGCTGCGTGTCAAGTGCCATCCTTGTCGACTGCTCGATCCTGTCGATACCGTCGTTGTAGCCGACTCCTATTGCGGCCAGGCCCTTGCCTTCCATGATTGCCGTCAGGTCCGCAAAGTCGATGTTGATAAGCGATGCTGTAGTGATTGTCTCAGTCGTGCCCTTGATGAACTGGCCGACCAGCTCGTTGGCGACTCCAAGCGCTTGCTGCAGCGGGAGGTTTCCTGCGACCCTTGTCAGCCTGTTGTTGTCGATCGCAACGACGGTGTCGCACGACCTCTGCAGGCTGAGAAGTGCCTCCTTTGCCATCGTGTATCTGTATCGCTCCACCGCGAACGGAAGAGTGATCACGCCCACGACTAGTGCGCCTGTTGCCCTCTTTAGCTCATCTGAAAGAATCTGTATCGCACCTGTTCCCGTTCCACCGCCCAGACCTGCGCACAAGAAAATAATATTTGAGCCCTGTACTTCTCTCATTACCTCTGACAGGCTCTCTCGCGTAGCCTGCATACCTTTATCCGCGTAACCGCCGCAACCCCTTCCTTGCGTTAGCTTCGGGCCGATAAGAATTCTCCTGTCTGCCTTTGTTATGCCCAAGTGTGCCGCGTCGGTGTTAATTGCAATCAGCTTGCCTCCGGAAATCCCCTTTGTCTTGATCCACGAAATGATGTTGCTGCCGGCACCGCCTGCTCCGATGACGCAGACCTGCGGCTTTGCCATCTCCATCGCTGCGCGGATAGTCTCTGACTCCATTACTGATTCTGGTGTTACGTTGCCTGGAAGTGAATGACTCATAGAGGGGATTACAGATGGGTGAAAGTATAAACAGTATGGAGTAGCCTCTGCCTTATACAAAAATATTAAATAGATGCAGCGATGTCTCGCTCTCAACCGCTTACTCTGAAAATCCTGCAGCCGCCTGGCAGCTCTCAACGACGGTGAAGTCTACTTTCTCAACAGCTTGAACGCGTGGTCGGCCTTGTTTGTCCTAAAATAGTAGGCAATCCACAGCATCGCCAGAGCTTCGAGATACCGGGACCCTTCGATGCCGCCAACGTCCACACTCTCCCAGCCAAACGACTCTAGGATCTTTTCAACGGTCCTCTTGGCCTCGCTGTCATCGCCGCAAATGAACATGGTAGGCGGACCCCCCGGGAAATCGGGGTGCACCATGTGCGCGTTTCCTACGATGTTGAAGGCCTTGACTACCTTGGCCTTTGGCAGCAGCCGCTGCACTGTTTCCCCTGCCGAGTCAGTATGGCCAACTGCCAACTTTAGCGGCTTGCCTTCTGAAAATTCAAGAGGATTCGTGACATCGATCACCACCTTGCCCGCGAAATTCTTTGGGCCGGCAGACTTTATCGCGCTTGCCGTGCCGTCCCACAGAGTCGCAATTAGTACCAGCTCGCCGTACGACGCCGCGTCGAAAAAGCTGCCTGACGACGCCATGTTCTTGCCGTGCTTTGATACCCATGAATCCGCCTTGGCGGGCGTCCTTGTGCCAATCTTTACGGTGTTTCCAATTTCGATAAACCCGTCTCCCAGCTTGCGGCCGACATCCCCGGAACCTAGGATCCCAACTTTCATGGTCCCAAGTAAGGGCGATTGAATATTAAAGTTAAGGGACCGGGCTATGCTGCTCACGGATCGAAGGTCAGCCAATAATGATTGGAAGACCGAGTACTGGTCCAGCTAGGGTTCAATTGCAGAATGATACCCTCATATGTAGACTCGTTAGGGTAAAAAACGCGAATTGTTTCTACTGTACTTAAAAGAAAGCCAATTCCATTCCTAGACACTTGTACCGCCCTCATGCGCGGAGAGGGTCCAAATACAGCCTTTGTGTTACGTGTGCGGCAAGTCTAATTTTCTTTACAATTCCTGTTCTGACAGCGTGGGGTGCTCCTGCGATTCCTACGCCTGTGAATTCTTCTCACGTGGGTGTCAATAACGAGGAGTTTGGTTTTGTCTCTCTTTCAAACGGTATCCTAGGGCATTTTCTCTTAGAGCATGATGACGACGAGCGTGAAGATGAGGAAGATCGCGATGATGACGAACGTGAGAATGAGGAAGATGACGATGAACGTGAGGATGAAGAAGATGACGATGACGACGAGCGCAATCATAAAGGCAAGGAAGGCAGCAAGAATGATGACCTTAAGGGAAAGCATCATAATGACGGCAAACCCAGACATCATGATGCACCTCGAGCTCATCCCCGGACCATAGTTATAGACGAAGATACGGTGACGAAGATCGCATTGCAGAGCGACACCGGAAATCGCGATCTGATCTTTTCAATCATAGATGCACCGGAACACGGTACACTTGTGGAACTGGACGCTATGAATGGAACTGTCAGTTATGTTCCATCAGCAGACTTTTTTGGACAGGATAGTTTTACCTTCAAGGTGAGCGATGGTGAAAGTGATAGCCATCCCGCGGCGGTGAAAATTGATGTCAAAGGAATTAACGATGCTCCCATCGCGATTGGAGGCGGACTAGTTACCAGAGAAGGTCAGTCACTATCAGTCAAATTAACTGCCACCGATGCTGATAATGACACGTTGACATACGTAATCTCGACTGATCCTGTTCATGGAAGCTTGACCGGGGTCGCGCCAAATCTGAGTTATCTGCCGAACAATCATTTTAACGGTATGGACACGCTTTCCTTCAAAGTAAGTGACGGTGACGTTGACAGCGATGTCGCCACGATTGTAATTAATGTAAAGTCGGCAGACAAAGATGATCATAGAAAGAACTCTGATCATTGGTGGGAAAGGTCCTCGAACGTCAACCAGGGAACGGATGAGATATCTTCATCGATAGTGTACGAACCGGCTCCGCCGGAGACTGCTGGAGCACAGCCTGATCTCTTTGAGCCACAACAAGATCAGTTGCTGTCGGTGCTTCCAATCGATCTCACAGATACGACGACTGATGTTGCAGAAAGCGCAAGTACTGCGCTTGTGCTAAAGGATGTCCTGGCCCCGCAATTTATCTTTCCTGCCTCGCCGCTTGAGGCAGTTGCATCTTCGTACGCCGGAACGGTAGTAACTTACGCGGTCCGGGCTACAGACGATATCGACGGGGAGGTTGCGTCTACATGTTCTCCAAGTTCTGGATCTAGATTCCCTGTCGGAAAGTTCAACGTC
>CAZNOV010000129.1:0-3848 GCA_964574725.1 uncultured Nitrososphaera sp.
AACGTCAACACCCGCGGAGCCTAGTATTACAGCTCCTACTACAAACGCAAGGCTTGCAGACGCAAACGGAACAAAGAACTTGATATCCCTTATTTTGCTTCGAGTTTGAGATAATACGCTGATGATGCTCAGCTTGACCCCTCCTTTGAGGAGACTACAACTTTCCCACCCATCAAAAGGCCGATGTATTCCACATCTGCATCTCTTCTGTCCATCACTGCCATGATCTTGCCTTCATAAATGACCGCAATCCGATCGCAGACTGTCAGTATTTCGTCTAGGTCAAGCGATATCATCAGGACCCCTACGCCGTTATCACGCTGCTTCACAAGCTGTTTGTGAATGTATTCCGTCGCTCCAATGTCCAGGCCCCTCGTCGGGTTGTGGACTACGAGGACCTTGGGGTTTCTTGCGAGCTCTCTTGCCATCAGCACCTTTTGCAGGTTTCCTCCCGACAAGGAATTGACCGGAACATCGATTCCAGGCGTCTTTACATCAAAGTCAGACACCGCCTTTTGTGCGAACTTTTTCATTTCATCTTGTCTTAGGAACACTTTGCCAGAATATTCGCCCGTATACCATCTATCCAGTATCAAATTTTCAGCAATGGAATATTCTAGTATTAGTCCTGTGTTAAGCCTGTCCTGCGGCACGTAGGCAAGTCCCCATTCCCTTATTTTTCTAGGCGGCAGGTTGGTTATTGGCCGGTTGCCCATGACTATTTCGCCGCTCTGAACCTTTCGCAATCCGGCTATCACTTCCGCAAGCTCAGCCTGACCATTTCCGTCCACGCCGGCTATGCCAAGGATCTCACCCTCCCTCAGCTCTAGCGACATGTCTTTCAGAAACATTATGTTTGAATTATTGAGAGCTGAAACACTTTTCAGCTGCAGAACTGCAGGTTTTCTGGCAGATCCTCTAGATTGTATGCTCTCGACAACAGGGCGACCTACCATCATCTTTGCGAGCTCTGTCTCGTTAGTTTCAGAAGTTTTTACGGTGCCAACTACCTTGCCGCCACGAAGCACTGTGACTCTGTTGCTCGCCTCCATCACTTCGTGCAACTTGTGTGTGATGAATATGATGGAAAGACCCTGGCTTACCATTGATTGAAGCGTAGAGAACAACGCTTTTTCTTCCTGCGGGGTCAGCATAGAAGTAGGCTCGTCGAGAATGAGGATATCAGCCTCGCGATAAAGTGCCTTGATTATTTCCACGCGCTGCTGCTCTCCTACCGCTAGATCGCCGACCGTCGCTTTCGGATCTATCTTTAAGCCATATTTCTCCGACAGCTGCATGATTTTCCTTTCGGCGCTGGATAAATCAAGGACAAATCCATTTGACTTTAGACCCACGATGATGTTTTCTGTAACCGAATGCGGAAGCGTGAGAAGAAAGTGTTGATGTACCATCGCAACGCCGAGTTCCATTGCGTCGTTTGGCGACTTGATCGAGGTTTTCTGACCCTTCACAATTATCTCGCCTGCTTGGGGCTGGTAGAGCCCATAGAGGATACTCATCAAGGTGGTCTTGCCGGCGCCGTTCTCGCCTAACAGGGCGTGAACTTCACCCTTGCGTAGCTCAAAATTCACGTCATTGTTCGCCACAACTTCTCCAAAGCGGATGGTAATCCCATTCATGTGTAGAATGGGCTCGCCCGTGGGGACGGAAGTTAAATTCTTTGTTGCAGGCCGGTCTCTTCCATCGCCCACAGGGAGGGTCTTATCTTGCCGCCCTTTTTTCCAGTTCCACCTAAGACTCTTGCCTATAAATGCAATAATGGAATGTTCAGCGTGAACATATTATACCTTGGTATACATTCAGAAAATTATTGTCATATATCATAGAGTTGCAAAAAATACAATTATGCGGATGTCGAATGATCTCTCGATTTAGCTTTAAATAGTTACAAAGCGCCGTTCTTTGTGTAGTATTGGCCGAACGAGACTTGTTTCATGTAATGATAAAACCGAATTTCTATCGTGATTCAATGCAGCTGATGAAAATTTCTGATATGCTACGGCGGGTGTCAGCTGGAATCTCGGAAGCGTCAGTAGTTATGGCCACCGAAACTAACAAAGGAATCCTGATTCGACTCGGCTTTTCACCTTCAGCTATAGAACATGCCAGCGAATCAGACATGCTAATTGCAATCAGAGCAAGCGATCAGGCATCTATCGATCTGGCCACCGCCCAAGTTGACAAGTTGCTCGAGTCGCCTGCGAAGCTAGGCACCGGCGATCAGGAAAAGGCTAGTGACATAGATGCGGCGCTTAGCAAGATGCCCGGCACAAATCTCGTATTGCTTTCAATACCTGGCGAGTACGTAAAGGATATTTCGCATGATCTAATAGAACGCGGCATACATCAGCTAATTTTTAGCGACCATGTACCGGTGGAGGATGAACTTGAGATGAAGACAATGGGGGCCGCGAAGGGCGTGTTGGTTTTGGGTCCGGGAGCTGGGACATCAATAATCAACGGCAAAGGCATAGGATTTTCAAACGCAATTAGCATCGGACCTGTTGGTGTAGTCGCAGCAGCAGGCACCGGACTGCAGGAGGTCACTAGCTTGCTCGATCAGTGCGGCATAGGAGTAAAGCATGGACTCGGGGTTGGGGGCAATGACCCAAAGGACAAGATAGGTGGAATAATGATGCTAGAATGCATGAAAATCTTGGAAAAAGATGATGATATTAAGGTGATAGCCATCGTTTCAAAACCGCCCTCTCCAGCGGTAGAGCATAAGATAATAGACTACGCGGTCAATAGCGGTGCTAAAAAATATGTTCTAGCTTTTATCGGTGGTGGAACTGCGGGCAGTGAGCAGCGGAGTAATAACTTGATCATCAAAGTTAACTCCCTGGCATCATCTGTGTTGGCAATTGCAAATGTGTTGGGAGATCAACATCTCCATGAGGCCCTATCCCGGACCTACATTCCGCCTGAAGGGCTTGCTAATATCCTGCAAAAAGAATGGAACAGGTTGCAAAGCTCCCAGAGATTCATAAGAGCTCTGTACACGGGTGGGACGTTTACTTACGAGGCACAGGTCATCCTCGGTGAAATAATAGATGACGGGATGATATACTCAAATGCGCCCATACAGCGGATAAAACAGCTGCAGGATTCTTTTAAGAGTGAAAAGCACTCCATCATAGACCTTGGCGAAGAGGAGTTTACAAAGGGAAGACCACACCCTATGATCGACCCTACGTTAAGAAAATTCAGAATTCTGGAAGAGGCTAGAGATCCAGAAGTCGGCGTATTGCTGTTGGATTTTGTGCTTGGATATGGGGCAAATCCCGATCCCGTCGGTGCAGTACTGGACGAAATAAAGCAGGCCAAGGAAATAGCCCAGAAGAATGGGCATTATTTGTCAATCGTTGCTCATGTCTGCGGCACGAAGAACGACGTTCAGGGTTACGATCAAAGCATCTCCAAATTGAATAGCGCAGGATGTATTGTTATGCCTACTAATTCATTGGCCGCGATTGCCTCTGCTGTCGTGATATCAAGGGGCAAGATAGATTTGGCACACGCCTATGCAAAGTACCTTGAATTGCCGCATGATTGGAATGAGGTTTAGAGATAATGAAAGAAAAAACCACTGATGCGGCGGCGATGCTGGGCTCCGAGCTAAACGTCGTAAATGTTGGATTGGAGATATTTTATAGTGCGCTAAAGCTTCAAAATATCAAGGTGCTTGACGTCAATTGGAACCCGCCACCGAAACTGGAAAAAGAAACTCAGGATCTTCTTGACAAGATGCTCTAAGACTTCCTTGGAGGCCTTAACGAATTGAACATGGCGCCGATCTCGACACAGCCGTCCCCACTACTTTTTGG
>CAZNOV010000130.1:0-3836 GCA_964574725.1 uncultured Nitrososphaera sp.
GTCGCAGAAGCAAAAGGCGGAACTCATAGAAATCTACCTCAGGATCTTGGAGAAGCTAAAGAGCCTCGGCGTGTAAATGGCGGAATGTATTTAAAAGCATGAAATCAATGGTTTTGTGGAAATGAGCAGCAAGAAAAAGAATGCCCCGCTGCCGGCCTCCAGCGCAGGACTGCTGAGGTTCTTTGAAGATGAGACCAGGGGCGTCAAGATCAAGCCCGAAATCGTTCTGGCGGCAACCGGCGCAGTGATTGGAGCGTCGATCCTGATAAGAATTCTATTCCCCGTCGGTTGAGCGCGGATGCTTGCGCGTGCGCAGTATGACGGCGTATCCAATATCCACAAGCGATGGTCTTTCACTCGCCTGATCCCGACATCATTTAGAGCCTCCCTGACAGGTTCGCTAGGGTTCGGGGCGGCCATCATCGTGTTCTATCACTTTTTCTACATCGGGAGCGGATCGGCAGCGGTTGCGATCTACATTCCGATTGGCGTCGGCGGGCTTGCAGCGCTTCATATCGCCGACTTTTTGGCACTACGCGGGACGCCAGTTAACAAACTCTCGAAGGTCGCGCACGTATCATTCTTCGCAAACATACTGTGGCTGCTCACCCTGCTGCTAGGAATGGCAGCCAGCAACGTGCTGACCAAAGTGTCTACCGGTATTGATCTTGACTATGCTATCGCCGGGATGTTATTGGCTGCGGGTCTCCGGCTCGGAATATTCACTTCAGTCTTTGGGTCGGGGCTCGCAAGGGCGATTCCTGTTTCATTCATCCAGCCCCTTGTTTTCTTCCTGATCATAACTCCGGCGATCGGGTACGAAGCAATAGGAAATGCGTACGCTGGTTTGGGTTTTGGAATTTCCCTTTTCTTGCTTGGAGTGGTTTGGGCAATCGTAACGGACCGTGCGGGGAGGCCCGCCGTAACAAGCACGTTCGGATTGCTGCAGGCGTTTCTTGTGGCCTGGACTGAAAAGGACACTTCAAAGCTCGAAGAATATACCGAATCAAGAGCCAAAGACGATGACGTTGAAACCAAAATACTTAGGTTCTTCCCGTCAGGCAGTGAAGGAGAGAGTTCTGCTGCCGTGGTTCTTCCTGATGTACACCCAGGTCCATTTGGGACAGTGGGAGGAAGTAACCTGCCATATGTGCTCTACCAGAGATATGCCAGAAAAGCCCTTGTAATGCACAGCGTTTCCGACCACTCGCTGAACATCCCTTCAAAGGGTGAGGTAGAGAGATATGTCGGCGGCCTCTCGCGTTTTACGGTCTCTCATAAGGGAAACACATGCAGCAACCCCGTTCAAACAAAAGGGGCAAGATCCACGACAACCGGGATCGCGTTTGGCAAGTCTGTGATGCTGATGCTGTCGCTGGCTCCGTCAGGAATGGAAGATATTCCAAGAAATGTAAGGACCGAATTGGAGGCGCACGGCAAGAGCTTGGGTTTTTCAGATGTCCTAGTGGTTGACTGCCACAACGCGATGGGACACCATCTGGACGAAGCTGATCTGGCCGACATTACCTCGTCGTCAAAGAGATGCCTAGAGCAGCTAAAGTCCGAGAATCAGCACGAGTTCAAGGCAGGATTCGCAAACCTTGAAGATGTCACCGAAAGGATCGGCATTTCAGAACTCGGAGAGGCCGGCCTCGCAGTGCTGGTCTTGAAAGCCGGAGACCACAGTTACGGGATAGGCTGGGCCGATTCCAACAACATGGAAAACACTCTGCGCGACGTGGTCGTTGCAAGCTCAAAGAACGACATTCCTTTGATAGAGTTCTGCACTTCAGATACACATGCTACATCTGGAGCGAGAAACAGGGACGGCTACTTTGCTCTGGGAAGCGTGACGAGCCCAGAGAGCATCGCCGCCACACTCGAGGAAATCAAGCTCAAGGCAGCCAGCCGAGCAAATGACTATTGCTCGTTCGAGCTCGCCCAGGCCACCTCCAGGATCAGGGTGATGGGCGAAAAACAGTTTGAAGATTACTCTAACGCCCTTGACAGGTCGATGAATGTTACAAAGAGCTTTCTCGCGGCCACCGTGGCGACGTACATCGCGATGCTGTTCCTTTCCTAGGTCCTTGTTATGACGCATACCTGCGCAAGGTAGCTCTGCACTTCCAGCACAAATGACCTGAATTGGGCGATGGGGACAACAGGGATTCCTTCAACAAACCTGACGGATTCTGCCTCGAGCGTAAGGATTACAGGCACCGCTCCTTTGATTCCCGCGTCGAGCACAACTAGCCTGGATGTCCTAGCGGCCTGCTTTCTTGCGTAATTTGCAATTGCTGAAATGTTATTTCGCTTCCAATGCTTGCAATCCAGTATCAGCGCCAGCCCCGAATTGATCCCCACGACGTCTATTTCCATGCTGGGCTTTACAAGCCTCACGTTAGTTCTCGTCTTGTATCCACACGAGTCGAGAATTTCAGCTGCCAGGTGCTCGAAATCCTTCCAGGATAGCTGTCTGGCCACCTTGTTCGCGTCGCACCCGGCAAACCGAAGAGAAAGAATGGCTGCCTTTAGCCTATCGGAAGAGGAAAATGTCAATCCCTCCTTCGAAATTCTTCCAACGCTGCTTTTCGCCAGGAAATCTATGGTGCTTCTGGCCACTGTCCTACCCTCTATTCCGGCGGCTGATTGGAATTGCTCGAGATTGGTCGTTTGGGGGCTGATGCCTGCCAGCGCCTGGCAGAGAAGTGTAAAGTGCATGGGCGGGAGTATGCAACGGACCCTGATATTTAAGGTCAGCAAGCAAGAAATAATCCCGGCAGCAGCTCACCGCGGGACTTGACCGATTGGAAGGATGCCACTATCGCGCTAATCCTCGCACTGGTTGTCCTGGGGGCAGTGTCGCTTTCTGTATCGGCGCAGACTTTTACACTGGTCAGGGGCAGGATTGTCGAAATCGGAGTTGTGGCGCCTGAAGAAAACAGGCAAGCAACAAGGACAGTCACAGTCGTTATCGAAAACGACGACAGAGTTTTCCGGATCGACCGGGGAACCGCGGTAAAGTACGCAATATCTGAGGGTGACGCCGAGATGCTCTCTGTTGGTTCTTACGTCGAGCTCCTTGTCACTTCCTATAGTGACAAGGTCAGAGTGATAAGAATCGATGGAGGACCCGATCTTTGAGGTCCTAGGCGGACATTCTGGACCTTAGAAAATCGACTACTTTGTTATCGTCTGCGTTGGCGTCCCTTATTATCTGCTTCATGTCATCAGGAGTGTCGACATCTGACATCAAATTTTTGGAAAGGTAAATCCTCATCTGGACGCCTGATTTTCCCGCCTCGGCTATGTGTGACTCGTAGCTGTTGTTGTTAAAGTATGTCTTGATAGCTGTTGGTGGCTTTCTGAGAAGAGCGTTCGTGCCGTCGTACCTTTGTGATGGGCAAATCACGATACACCTGTCATGATTTCTTGCAAGTTTGAGCATCATCGAAATGTCCTCCTGATTCAGCAACGGCAGGTCCTGGGGAACGACGACGGTGGCGTCTGCTCCTTCTGCGGTGCTGTAATCGTCAGCCAGGATCACGGCAGAGTTGACTCCGCTTTCCTTTTCTTCATGCAGGAACTTTGTGGGGTGATTCAGCGCCGTCTGTTGCGCCCTGCTGTCGGCAGACACTACAAGTATTCGATCGAGCTCGGGAACTGTTTCCAGAACTGTCAGCGTGTGCTCAAGCATGAGCGACGACAGCATGATCCGGTCCTCTAGCGTAAGAACAGTGGACAATCTAGTCTTTGCATTGTCGAACTTTTTCACTGGGACTATGGCAAAGTTCATTTGGTTCCGAACTCGCTTATCAAGCGCCGCGCAAGCCTGA
>CAZNOV010000131.1:0-3816 GCA_964574725.1 uncultured Nitrososphaera sp.
TACACGCGTAAGATCGTCGGCAGCGTCAGATGTGTATAAGAGACAGCACTTCAATGTTCATGCACGGCAGTATCCCACACCTCATCGGCAACATGGTATTTCTTTTCGTCTTTGGTGACAACATCGAAGACAGGTACGGCAGGATAAAGTACCTGGGGATATACCTGGCATGGGGGGCGACAGCAGCCATTGCCCACAGCGCCTACGCGGTATCGACAGGGGGCGGAGAAATCCCTGCGGTCGGCGCCTCGGGAGCAATTTCCGGGATCCTTGGTGCGTACCTTGTGATGTACCCGAGGGCGAAAGTCCTTACAGCAATAGCGGTATTTTTCATCTACTTTGTCCGAATACCGGTGCTTGTATACATCCCGTTCTGGTTCATACTGCAGGTGATATTCACCGTGTTGGGGCTGCTTAATCCTCTTGTGCAGGACAGCGTCGCTTACCTTGCCCACATAGGTGGTTTTGTTGCGGGTCTGGCAGCCGGCTTTGCATGGAGAGCGCTGCCCGATTCGATGAAATACCACGGTGCGCGGCCCGGGGAAGAGGGCAGCTTTTTAAAGCCCACCTTCAGGAATCCGATGGCAAGAAAATCAAGGCCAAGGATCGAAGATGTCTCTCCTACCGTGCCTGAAGTGATTGAGGGCGCTGACTACTACGAAGTGATTGCAGAAATCCGCGGCGTGTCCAGTGCTTCTGACATTAGCGCGCGCTACGAATCGGACACCAGGCAGGTGCGGATCACGGCCCATGGTTCTAGGAAATACGATCTACTTGCCAAGCTTCCCGAGAGTGCAATCAATCCGGTAGTCAAGTACATACACTACCTCAACGGCATTGCAAGAATAAGGCTCTCAGAGCAATAGTCCTCCTTGCAGTAAGTTTAAAATATCGCGCCCGAGCCAACTATTTTCACAATTTTAGGAGGAATGTGAGAAAATGTCAATACAACAAGGTTCAGCTGGAGGAGTTCCAGTGCTGATCCTGAAGGAAGGAGCTTCACAGACAAAGGGCCGCGATGCCCAAAAGAACAATATCACTGCGGCAAAACTTATTGCCGAGGTAGTAAGAAGTTCTCTTGGCCCAAGGGGCATGGACAAGATGCTTGTCGATACCCTTGGAGATGTGACAATTACAAACGACGGCGCGACAATTCTGAAGGAGATTGACGTGCAGCACCCTGCAGCAAAGATGATGGTGGAGATAAGCAAGGCTACTGACAACGAGGTAGGCGACGGCACAACTTCTGTCGTGGTTCTTGCTGGCGCCCTGATTCAGAATGCCGAGGAGCTGATCAACAAGGATGTCCATCCGACGATAATTGTTGACGGCTACAGGAAGAGCGCCACGAAGGCAATCGAAGTATTGAACAGCATTGCACAAAAAATTGCCGGCAACGAGAAGGAGGAGCTGGTGAAGATAGCCAAGACATCGATGCAGACAAAGCTCGTGTCCCGTGACGCCGCCGAGATTGCGGAGCTGGTTGTAGGCGCCGCGCTTGCGGTGGCTGAAAAGACAGACTCGGGCTTTAAGCTTGACATTGACGACATCAAGGTGGAGAAGAAGGCCGGCGGCTCGATGCGCGATACCTCACTGATCAAAGGGATCGTCCTTGACAAAGAGGTCGTGCACGGCCAGATGCCAAAGAGGATAGAAAAGGCGCGGATCGCCCTGATAAACTCGGCACTTGAAATTGAGAAGACAGAATTTGACGCCAAGATAAACATCAGCTCTCCCGACCAGATGAAGATGTTCCTTGAAGAGGAGAACAGAATGCTCAAGTCTATGGTTGACAAGGTGGTCGGGAGTGGAGCAAACGTTGTCGTGTGCCAGAAAGGGATCGACGACATTGCGCAGCACTACCTTGCGAAGGCTAACGTGCTGACCGTCAGGAGGGTCAAAGAAAGCGACATGACAAAGATGGGGCGCGCAACTGGTGCGAGAATAGTCAACAACTTGGACGACCTGACCGAAAAGGACCTTGGCTCTGCAGATCTGGTCGAAGAACGCAAGGTAGAGACTGACAAGTGGGTCTTTGTCGAAGGATGCAAGCACCCCAAGTCGGTTACCATCCTGATACGGGGAGGGTCGCAGCGGGTGGTCGACGAGGCAGAGCGCTCCGTGCACGACGCGCTGATGGTGTCAAAGGACGTTCTTGAGAAGCCGCTGATTGTAGCGGGCGGAGGCGCTCCAGAGGCCTATGCTGCCGCAAAGCTGCGAGAGTGGGCACGCACGCTTTCCGGCAGGGAACAGCTGGCGGCGGAAAAGTTTGCAGATTCGCTGGAAGTCATACCGCTGTCGCTTGCAGAGAACGCCGGCATGGACCCGATTGACACGCTGACGGAGCTCCGCTCAAAGCAGAGCAAGGGCAACAAATGGACCGGCGTCGACGCGAGGAACGCCAAGATAACGGACATGTCAAAGATGGACATCGTAGAGCCGCTTGCCGTCAAGGAACAGATAATCAAATCGGCCACGGAGGCAGCGTCCATGATCCTGAGGATCGATGACGTGATTGCTTCGAGCAAGTCGAGTGGCCCCCCACCCGGCCCGCCAGGCGGAGGAATGGGAGGCATGGGCGGTATGGGTGGAATGGGCGGCATGGACATGTGAGAGCTCCGGCGAAAGATCTGCCGAACAAACTCTAGGAGCCAGCAGGCTCCGACATTTTTCTGACGCAGCGGAGTTCATCGGAACTGTGAAGACCTGTAACTGATGTTACATAACATTAAGAATATGTACTCAGAATTGACACGCCAACTGCTAATAGCTCGCCTATCAATATCCAGTTCGCATGATCTGCTCGGCCGATGAGGAAAATAGGGAGGTATTCGAACAGCTGCTGGGGCACATGATAAAAAGGTGCATCGAATCCGGCATGATCAGAAAGGACGAAATGACAATAATGCTGGAGGACATGATTCAGTCCGTCGAGCGCGGCACCCTGAAGACGGCGCTGGAATATGCGTGATGAATTCCCGCACGTGTCTGCTACGGATATGCTCTGAAAAGAGATCTACGTAATCATTACTTAGCCGAGCGGCGATATTCAGCGATCAGACCCTCTTTGATGGCGTTGACCAGGGTCTTCAACTCATCATTGTCGTTGAATTCATTGAGGCGGATGCTTATCAGCCCAAGCGATTCCAGCTCCCCCATCAAGTAAAACTGTTCGTGAGAATCATCCCGCAAGTGCACTTTCGTCTTATCAGGCAAGACACAAGAATATAGGTAAACCGGTGAGATCTCCCGGAATAATCTACTAGTAGAAATTACACCGTCAGTATGGCCTTCTTCAGGGCGTCAATGTTGTAACGCCCACCGCAATTGAGACACATCCACTCTTCAACCTGGCCGATCACATTACGCACGATGCACTGGATTACCTGGCCATCACACTTTGGGCAGTGAACCATCTTCGCGGTAATGGTGCGGACTGCCGATAGATATAGGCAATGACAACTTGTTCTATAGGCAGATTCTATACCTGCTGTTCAGCCTGCTCGACTTCAATCACTTCCCTTATCCAGCTTCCCGTTTCACTCATTCTTAGCTGCCTGTCCATGAAATCCCGTCTAGATAGCTTTCCATACGCCCGCACCCAGGCACTGTAATGTTCTTCAAGCTTCAGCAATGCCTTGGAGTGGTGTACGCAGTATTTCTTGCCTGCAAGGGATTTGCGATGGCAGGCGGCGCATTTGTTTTGCGGAGCCATGGAAGGTTTATTTATAGATAGGATTTTAAGGGTTATAACGAAACGGTTATGCTTTCTAGCACTTCAAAGGTGGCCGGAATTGCTGCCATTGCTTACCTTAC
>CAZNOV010000132.1:0-3816 GCA_964574725.1 uncultured Nitrososphaera sp.
CGAAACTGCCTCCTTCTTCTGAAGAAGTTCGAGCAATGCTCAAGTCGATAAAGGTGTTCTACGAAAACGGGGGAGATATGGTTGTGCTGGGCAACGCCAGACCGGTTGATACGAAATCAATGAGCATTGGCAAGAGATTTTCAAGGGATGTTGCCGGCGAAAGCGGAAAACCTCTCCTGCCCTACATGCTGAGGCTTGTTGAGGATGTGCACAACGCCTTCCCTGATCTTGCAATCATCGCGTGCGGAGGGATATTCAGCGGCGAGGACACGTGGAAGGCATATGAAAAAGGAGCCACCCTGGTATCGCTCTACACGGCACTGACGTTTCATGGCTTTGGGGTCGTCAGAGACATACATGAAGTAATGAAAAAGAAACTTGGGGACAGGTCGCTGCAGGAATTCATTGAAAAGCGCGACGCGAGGAATCGCTAGTCAGGTATAATGCTAGCCGCCCTGACCAGTGGAATTCCATGAAACCACACGCCCTACAGCAGTATGCGACAACGCTTGAGGCGACGGTCGCGACTTCGCTGCCTCCCCTGAACACAGAAGTCTCACTTTCCCCCATAATGCCACAGCACTTTGGGCACGACTTTGGGCTCGGCATCATTCCGGCACCCTTGAATTGAGAGAACGTGGCTGATAAAGCAGCATGGAGCTCTCGCTCAGTATTTTAGAAGCCCGAAATCAAGTAACGAAAATTACAGAACGTTATAACTGATATTACAGCGCAACAACGGTCTTGTTATGTACCTAATGATTCCCAAATCATAAATATCATGTCCTGAATTGACAGAATGCCGGCATGGTGTCGAAATCTTGGTCAGATAACAGCATTCCACAATCGAATGAGGCGCAAAGTGCCTTCAGAGACCTGGAAACGCTGGGCTATGACGTAGACGCTCTCATGCGCAGGAACATGAATGACAGCCAGATAGTAGAACTGCGCGATAAGGCATTCCATTACAGGGGAGTGGAAATTCCAAAGATGGATGAACTTGTCAAACTCTTCTCACTAGGCGTTGACCTGAGCATCCGGTCATCCCCGGATGAGGGAAGGAACCTGGCCAGGCACATCCTGTACCTCGCGGAAAGTGAACTCTCGCAATCCTGAGTCAAAGGTTCTCCAGCGGCGGATCCTCCATAATTCACATTACTGTGCTCGATTATTCATCCCCGAACTGGTACGCTATGGCTTTGCGTAGGTCCTCGCGCCGGTAAAGTCGATGCCGATGCATGGCTCATTTCCGACAACCCAAGCATCGTGTCCAGGTGGAACCAGTACAACTTCGCCTGGTCCAATTTCTGATTCAGCCCCGTCATTCATCCTAACCCTCATCCTGCCAGAGATTATGTATCCTGTGTGCGTCTGCTGGCAGCTTTCTGTTTTCACGACGGGCTTTACTGACGTGGACCACTTCCATCCCGGCTCCATGACGAACCTGCCGATGGTTTCTTTGCCCACAGTCGCAATTTGGATCTTGCCCTTGTCGAAGGTCCGTGTATCATCGGGGCTGTTGTCGATATTCTTTCTTTCAATCCGTGACATCTGGGTTGAAGACATGTCGCATACTATGCGAAAATTCAGTAATATGCTTGCTGGTGTTTTCTACACTAGGAATCTACCATTGCCCTGACAGCGAATCCGTTGTCTCCGGCATCCGACGCCGTTGCGCAACTAGAACCACGACTTGTGGATGTTTGCCCTGATTTTCGTCTTTAGCTCCTCGGTTATTTCCTCGGGCTTCATGTTGTGGTCTCTGGTTGCATGGGTAGCGCATTGCGAAAGGATCTCTTCTTCGGTCTTGGCTTTTACCTGGAATCCGCAGTCAAAGCCGACGTCCCTGCACTTGAACTTTAGTGCCATACGCGATTCACGTCGCCGTAATAGATAAAGCTGCTGCTTTATGTCCCACTGGAAGAATAAAAAAAGAAATTGGTGCCTAGTAGAGTTTGTCTAGGCCCCTCTGGTCGCCGAATCCCAAGCTTCTCTTCAGCGTCTCACCTGGCGAAGCATATCCATATAGCGAAAGCAGCCGATCGTTGACGTGGCCAAGCCCGAGCGAATGTCCTATTTCATGGACCGCCACGTTCATTATGTCAAACGCATTCCCTGTTCCCGTGCAGCTCAGAGTACTTGCGACAAACCAGCTGTCCCCAGAATCAAACTTGATTTCCGCCTGACTGATTTCCTTGGTGAAGGGGTTGTACCAGAATGTCGTTTGAGCTAGCACATTCCCCGGCCCATCAATTGAAGCCCAGAAGACTTTGATCTCGGCGCCTGACGACACTTCCCTGAAGAGATCGCCTGACGGGTGATCCTCTAGATCCCATTCAGTAAATGCATCCCTGACCGCTTGCGCTGCTGGACTTGATGGAGCGCTTATGTGATATGTGATCGGGAAGCTCATCCACTTCAGCCCACCAGAGAACGTTGTGTACCTGCGCCCACCGTCTCCGCATCCGTCATTGGGTTCGCTGGGATCATTTGGATCATTCGATTTCCCTTGATGAGTCGGTTCAGCGTAATCCAAAAACACCATTTTCTCGAGCGTAGGAGGAGTGGCCATGACCGTGGACATAGGCGCCAGCATCAAGCCTATTAGTCCAAATCCTGCCAAGATTGCCAGAAATTTCTCATAATGGACTTTCAGCATTGATCTTTCTATTACATGATGCAATCTAATAAGTCAGCTGGTGTAGATTCCGCGCACGAAGATCCGAATTCAGAGCTATGTCGAGCACACAATTTGGGGTTTCCTCGCGGCCGATGTTGAAATGCGCTGCAATGGCCTGAACCACGACGCTGCATCATAGCCACACTTGATCATATGATCGAATTATTTACGAGCATGGTAAAGAACGGCCGCGCGGAACAGTGCTAAAAGCCCACCTTGTCAAAATCCAGTCCCCCGGCCTCCACTATCTTTGGTTTTCTCCCGTGAACCTTTGAGTGGACCTCAAGGCGGAATCTGTCATCAAATACCATGCCACATTTCTTGCATTTGAAAGTCACGCCTACAATTCGTGTCTAAAGTATATCAATATTCACGTTTTCGCGCCACCGCTACCTCCGAAGGGAATGGTTTCCACAGCTAGTGTCGAAAGCTGCGCCCGGTTTGTCCTTGATGTAATAGTCGGTTACATGCTGGAACCTTCTAGTAGCAGCTTACAGCATTGTGATATAGTACTTCGGTACCAACCGCATCAGATCTATTCCCGAATGGCCGGCGATCAAATCCTGAAATGTCCAAAGTGTGGCAGGCTATCTGTCTTGGTACCAGATGATTACAAACACGTGGTTTACTGCAATTCCTGCGGCAGTGAATTGGAAAGAGCCCCTAGAAATGCTATCGACCGCTGAAGCTTGTTCGCTGATTTAGCTGATTAGCGCAGTTATAGGTTGCCAGAAACTACGGGCAGCTAGTTCTCGGCGATTGGCAATGTTACAACGAACGTCGCGCCAGGCGGGTTTGGGTTGTTGTAGGCAGAAATGACCCCACCGTGCGCCTGTATTATCGACTTGCTAATGAAAAGTCCGAGACCTGAGCCATGCTGTTTTCCGGCCGTCTTGACGAGATCTTTTGTCACAAATTTTTCGAACAGCTTTGGAAGCAATTCCGGTGGAACGCCGGGGCCTGTGTCGGTTATCTTTATTTCGAATTTCTTGTCGGGCAGAACGCGCGTGGTTATGGATATCTCGCCTTCAGGAGTGAACTTTATCGAATTGTTTATGAGATTTGAGAGTGCCTGGATTATCCCTGTCTCTTATACACATCTGACGCTGCCGACGATCTTACGCATGTAGATCTCG
>CAZNOV010000133.1:0-3804 GCA_964574725.1 uncultured Nitrososphaera sp.
GCCTTTGCCCCGTTTACGGGTGTCGCGATCGCCGTGTATCTTTTTAGAAAAGTTTCGATGGCGCATTTTAATCCGGCAGTGACAATCGGGTTTTTCATAACTGGGCACATAACCAAGCTGCAGGCTGCAATCTATTTCGCTGCAGAGCTGACCGGCGCGCTTCTTGCAAGCGCCTTCGTAATGTATTTCATAGGTACGGAAGCGAATCTGGGGGCGAACGCGCCTGACTATTCCTTCCCGCTGCCGCTGATTATTGGCGTTGAAACCTTTGCTTCGGCTCTGTTGATGGCGGTGATCCTTCTGGTGGTCCATACAAAGGGTCTGAGAGGGTTGAGCGGCATTGCCATCGGAGGAATTGTGGGACTTGACATATTCTTCCTTTCATTCATTTCTGGAGCCTCGATGAATCCTGCGAGGTCACTTGCACCAGCCTTTTTCTCTGGAACGCTCGAAAGCCTGTGGCTCTACTGGTCTGCTACCTTTGCCGGCACTGCTGCCGTTGCGCTAGTCCTCCGCAAAAAATTCAGAAACGGCTAGACCCCTTTTTCGCTTTTTGAATCCGCTTCGGTCGGCTCGGCAAGCTTGAACCTGCTTCCAACCCTAATGATGAAGGGACCGATGAAAGTAGTCACAATCGTCACAACACCGAGCATCGGCAGTATTGAAGAGCTGATCGCACCGATGTCCTGCCCGCCCTTGGCGACCACCAGCGATAGCTCGCCCTTGGTTGCGGATATGCCAAGCCCTGCCCTGAGGGAGGTCGTGTTGTCGTAGCCTGCCTTGACCAGAATGCCGGTTACGATCAGGAACTTTGAGGCAAACGACGTGAGTATCAGGATCACTGCAGGAACAATGAACAGCGGCACAAGAGCCACGTTCATCAGCGCGCCTATTGAAATGAAGAACAGGGCAGCAAACATGTCTCTCAGCGGAATGGTGATGATTCTAGCTACCGCTGCGCTCCTTGACTCTGCCACCAGCACCCCTGCAAGAAATGAACCGATTACTACAGAAATTCCTAGGCCGTTGGCAAGGAACGACAGGCCAAACGCAAGGCTCAGGATCGTGATCAGGAGCAGCGCATAGTCATTCGTCCTGCCGGCCCTGTCTATCACTCTTGGAACGAACTTGCTTCCCACAATGATTGTGCCGCCAATAAATCCGCCGACGACCGCAAGGGAGATGGCTATTTCGATTACCGACACCGTTCCCACCGTGATGACTGATTGCATTATCCCAAGGAAGGATATCACGAAAATGTCCTCGACGATAAGCATGCCCATGATTAGAGTCGTCGACTTGTCGCGCACCAGGCCGACATCCTCGAGTATCCTTATCGTTATCACGGTACTTGTGACTGAAAGTGCGAGCGAAAGAAAGATCGCATCGTTGAATGAAAAACCGAGGTTGTGGGCAATAAAGAACACTAGCAAGAGCGTGCCCAGTGACTCGGCAAGGGCAACTACAATTGATATCCTGCCCACTGACCGCAGCTTTGCAATCGGAAACTCTGTGCCAGTCACAAAGAGCAGCATGATTATGCCCAGCTCTGCAAAGAGGTTCAGGGTTTCTGGGCTGCCGACAAGGCTGAAGGGAGGAGTATAGGGTCCGATGACCATCCCCGCAAGGATGTATCCGATTACCATTGGCTGCTTTAGCTTGAAGGTAATCGCCAGCATTACCGCTGCGACTACCATGATAATGGCTATGTCCTGCACGACAAAATCGATCGGCTCCTTACCAGGGGTAAAGAACTCTGGAAATATCGAATCGATTCCCGCCGAGGTATGGTTCACAACCTTTTATTGTTATGATTAGCATGGATAAAAAGACAAGCTTGCTGGGTGAGGAATGACAAAACTAATTATACGATCTCAGCCGCAAACTTTGTTGGCTTGCGTTTTGAGATCAAGCGGCGCCTTCTCTACGTTGCAATCGGCGCCGCCATATTCCTTGGCGCGTACTCTGCTGGCGCTGCAGTGCCCCTGAGCGATGAGGAGGCCGAAGAGATCAGCAAGCAGTTTGCTGGTCAGATTGAGGGCATAGACCAGTACGGCATCTTTCTCAACAACTTTAAGATAAGCCTCGCCATGTTCATCCCCGCCGCCGGCTTGGGCTTTGGCGGATTCGCTGGATTTGGAACGGGCGCGGTGTTCGCCGCTCTCGCGGCTCAGACTCCAGAGCTGGGTAACATTCCCCCTCTGGCCATTCTCATCACGCCCTTTGGGATCATGGAAGTTTTCGCATATGGGCTGGCCATGTCGAGAAGCGGGCTGCTGATAGCGCGATTGTCAAAGGACAAACCTTGGCGTGCAGGCGCCTGGCGGCCATTCTACGAGAACACCGTTGTGCCGACCCTCATTGAGATAGGCATAGTCGCGGTGGTCCTGTTCGCCGCAGCTCTCATCGAGTGGGAAATCATACAGCTGTTGGGCGGACTCGAGATAATTACATGAAGGATGGGATCATGACTACTCTTCTGCCTGCGGAGATTGCCCCTTAAGGGCGTACTTTTCTGTGAATTCCTTGACCTTCGATGCGATCTCGTCCCAATTCCATCTGCCAACTCCCATCCTGCAGAGGTCGATCTTCCACTGGTCCTTCCTTTTGATCCACCTGTAGAGCCTCAGGTCGCGGCCGTACTGGCTCTGGACTACAACAAGCGCAACGATAAGGTTGCTGCTCCTGTACATATCGTAGCCGTCAAGAACGGTATAGGTCTGAGAGACCGGATATTTGACTTCGCTCATGAATTCTGGTTCGCGTGCCTGATTTTAAGCGTTACAACAACAAAAAAAGGGAGAGATTTACGCACGGCTCTCACCGCAAGCGGGGCAGACCTTCAGGGAGTCAGGAACCCTTGCGCCACATTCGGTGCAATACCTGATCGAGCCCCTGCCCCGCGCGATGTCAACAGACTCCTTATCCATTGACATTAATACAGGAAGAGTTTGGTGGATATTTAAAGTCATGCAAGTTTTCAAGTTTTCTGATTTGAAATGCGCGGGCCGTCGAATCATTTGGAATCCGATTTCTTCTGCGCGGCTGATCTTTCAGTCTGAAAATCGAGATACGTCTCTCGACTTGTCTGGTCTATTACCATTACTGAGAGGTCGCTAAATTCCTTGCCTTCGAGATCGGAGACCGTCCCTGTAAAGCACGTCTCCTTTTCGGTTGTCAGGTGCTCGAAAACCCAGGTCTTCAACCTGCCCGTGTCCACGCCACTACCGCGCAGAAATTCTGCGATCTCGGACTGCATGAAATGTTTTGTTCGATCTCGAAGCCACGGCCGGGGGAGCAGCACGACGCTCCTTCCCTGCCTTATCGCCTGCAGCATCTCTGCTTTCTTCTGTTCGATGTCGCCGGTAACATGGAAAGTTACTATGAATGCCTTGTCGGTGGGAACCCGTGCTCTGGCGGCGGCTACCTGGACCGAGCTTATTCCCGGGATTATCTCTACATTGTTGTCGCCAAAAATCTGAAGGAGCCTGTCGATGACTTCTGACTCTGAGAAGCTGGCATCGCCTGTAAATGGGACGGTGCACAACTGGCCGTCCTTCATTTTTTCGTAAACACTTTGGTAAACATCTTCCTGTGAGTCCATAGTAACCTCAAAGACCTGCTGCCTTCCCCTGTCCATAATTGACTCGATGGTTGACAGAGTGTACCTGTAGCCCACGACATACTGCGACCCGCGGATGGCCTTCTTTGCCGCGTCCGTCAGGTAGCTTGGCGAGCCGGGACCCACGCCCACGACAAACAATTTTTTTGTCAACGAATTGGCGTACGACAGGCTTCAATTAA